>JAFECV010000006.1 GCA_018241985.1 Pseudomonadota bacterium
GTGGTCCTGCACGTCGCGGAAGTACGGCCGCACCTCGTCGCGGATCTCCTCGGGGTGCAGCCGCACGAGCTGGCCCAGGATGTCCTGCAGCGGCGTCGTCGCGAGCTTGAGCGTCAGCAGTTCGCGCTGCATGTCATAGAGGCGCCGCGTCACGTCGCGGTTGGAAGCGTCGCCGAACACGTCCTGCTCCAGCTCCTGCAGTTCCTGCCGGAACCCCTGCACGATCGGCAGGTAGTTGTCGACAATGAAGTCCAGGATCGAGTAGAGCGCGTAGCTCGGCCCGTACGCGAGGTGCTCGGGCGTCTGCTCGCAGCTTCGGCGCGCGGGGGCGTACGAGCGCGAGGCGCCATGGCGCACCGACAGCAGGTAGCGTTTGCCGATGAAGAGATGGGTTTCGCCGAACGCGATGCTGCCATTGCTCATCTGCGCGGTCTGCGCGACGACGAACAGCGAGTCGCCGTAGGCCTCGATCTTCGGGCGCTGGTGCGCGTTGTGCGCATCCTCGACCGCGAGTTCGTGCAGCCCGAATTCGGCCTGGAGTTTTTCCAGCAGCGGCTCGTCGGGTTCGACCAGGCCGACCCAGATGAAGCCGTCCGGCTGGGCCAGGAAGTCGCTGATTTCGTCGAGCGCGATGTCGCGGACCTTGCGGCCGTCGCCGCCGTAGGCGGCGCAGTTGGCAACCATCGTATGTTGAGCAGCATCATCCATGGGCGAGAAATGGCTTGAATCGGCAGCGCGCGGGGCAGATACTGCCTTGTACCATCGTTCCGTCCTGCAAGACGGGGCACGACGGTGCGAAGGGCGCCGTCGCTGCGTCCGCCCTCGCACGCATCCTCCACATTTCCGAACAAGGAGTCCCACATGAAAGCTGTCCGTTATGTACAGGCCGGGCAACCGCCGGAAGTCGTCGACCTGCCGACGCCGACGCCCGCTCCCGGCGAGGTCCTGCTGCGCGTCGCCGGTGCGGGCGTCTGCCATTCGGACCTGCACGTGCTCGACCATCCGCTCTTTCCCGGTCCGTTCACGCTGGGGCACGAGAACGCGGGCCACGTCGCGGCGCTGGGCGACGGCGTGACCGGCTGGAAGGAAGGCGATGCGGTGGCGGTGTACGGGCCGTGGGGATGCGGCCGCTGCCACACCTGCCAGACCTCGGCCGAGAACTACTGCGAGCAGCATGCGAGCCTGCCGTCGCTTGGCGGCGGGCTCGGCTCCGACGGCGGCATGGCCGAGTACATGATCGTGCCGTCGCCGCGCCTGCTGGTGCCGCTGGGCCGGCTCGACCCGGCCGCCGCGGCGCCGCTCAGCGATGCGGCGCTGACGCCCTACCACGCGATCAAGGCCGCGCTGCGCTGGCTGACGCCGGGCGCGGACGTGGTCGTGATCGGCATCGGCGGCCTGGGCCACATGGCGGTGCAGATCCTCAAGGCGCTGACGCCGGCCCGGCTGATCGCGGGCGACATCGACGATGAAAAGCTCGCCCATGCGCGTGCGCTGGGGGCGGACCACACCGTCAACACCCGCGATTCGAAGCGCGCCGTCGAAGAGATCCGCGGCCTCGTCGGCGCCCGCGGCGCGGCGGTGGCGCTGGACTTCGTCGGCGCCCAGCCGACCATCGACCTGTGCGCGCGCATCGTCGGCCGCGCGAGCCGGCTCACGATCGTCGGCCTGGGCGGCGGCACGCTGAACTACGCGGCGAACAAGCCGCCGTACGGCTGCGAGGTCAGCGTGCCGTACTGGGGTTCGCGCACGGAGCTGATGGAAGTCATCGCGCTGGCCGAGGCCGGCCGCATCAAGGCGGACGTCGAGACCTTCCCGCTGGAGCAGGCGGTCGATGTCTACCAGCGCCTGCGCGAGGGCCGCATCCACGGCCGCGCCGTGCTCGTTCCCTGACGCACCGCGAGCGACGCCTCCACAGGCCGGCGCAGGGCCAGCCGTTCAGCCCTCCGGCTTCGGCTCTGGTCCCGGCACTGGTCGGTCGGCCGCCGCGCCGACGGGCTGCTGGAACACGCGCTTCAACACGAAGTCGGCGGTGACCTGCTCGCCGCTCAGCAGCATCGCGGCCAGCTCGCCGCCGAGGATCTGCGGCGCGATCACCACGTCGGGCTGCACCAGCTTGACGCGGCCGAGGTGATGCGCGTCGTTCACCGCCGCGACGGTGCGCGCCTTGCCGGCGAGCTCGCGCACCGCGAGCACGACGAACGCGTTCTCCGAATCGTCGTCGAGCATCGCCAGCACCGCCTGCGCGCGGTCGGCACCGGCCTTGCGCAGCACGTCGGCGTCGCTCGGGTCGCCGAACACCGCGTCCACGCTCTCGGGCAGGCCGGATTCCGGCTCCTGGCGCAGCAGCCGCGTCACCGGCAGGCCGCGGCGCGCGAGCTCGCGCCAGGTGTTGAGCGCGAGCGGCGTGTTGCCGATCACGACGAAATGGTTTTCTCGTTTCATGCTGCCGCCCTTCCGGTTCACGATGCGCTGCAGGCTGCGGGTGACCATCGGCGCGATCACCGCGGTCAGCGAGGTTGCGAACACCGCGACGCCGAGCACGATGATCGACACCGCGAACAGTTTCGCCTCCGAGGTCTGCGGAATGATGTCGCCGTAGCCGACCGTGCTCATCGTGACCATCGCGTAGTACAGCGCCGTGACGAGGTCGGTCACCGGCGGCTTGAATTCCGCGCCGAGGTAGAACGTGCCGAAGGTGGCGTACACGATCAGCATCGCCACCGAGGTCAGCGCGAACAGCGTGCTGGCGGTGACGCTGGTGCGGTCGAACCGGCGCCAGGCGAACGCGAGCAGCGCCAGCATCAGCACGAAGTAGCCGATCAACAGGTGCGCATGGCGGTGCTGCCCGAACAGCATGCTGACCGCCGCGGTCGCGGCCAGCAGCAGCGCCATCGCCCAGGCCAGGCGCGAGCGCAGCAGCAGACCGAACGCCATGATCACCATGCCCAGGCCGATCAGCAGCGGCGGAAGCAGCGCGGGATACAAGCCCTGGCCGCCGTTCAGAAGCTGATCGACGATCTGGCGCCAATGCCGGCCGAGATCGACCTGCAGCAGCCAGAAGCCGCCGAGCCCCAGCAGGATCGCCAGCGGCACCTGCGGGAACCAGTGCCGCCCGCCGATGCGCTCGTGCAGCAGCTGCAGCCTGTTGCGCAGGATCTGGGGCGGGCTGGGCGGATCGAACGGCATGGATGGGAGGGGCCAAGTTTACAGTTCGTTGCTGGCCTCCTGCCCACTCACCGCCCGTTTACCTTTACCTGCTTGCACGCTGCGGTGGTGCGGAGGATGATGATCCACGCAAGCCGGAACGGCGTGGTTCGCGCCTCTACGCTCAAGCCCGCCCCGTCTCCAGCATGCAACGCCTTCGGGGAGTTTTGCATGGCCAAGCATTTCGTCTTCGATCCGCACCGCCGCAAGCTGCTGCTGGCGGGTGGCGCCGCCGGTCTGGCCGCGGCGCTCATCCCGCGGCATGCGGCCGGCGCCGACAAGATCCCGATCGGCGTGGTCGGTTCCGGCCATATCGGCGGCACGGTCGGCAGCCTCTGGGTCGAGGCGGGGCATCCGGTGCTGTTCTCGTCCCGCCATCCGGAGGAGCTCGGCGATCTGGTGCGGCGGCTCGGGCCGCTGGCGCGCGCCGGCACGGTGGCGCAGGCGATCGCGTTCGGCGACGCGCTGCTGGTCGCCGTGCCGTACAAGGCACTGCCGGAGCTCGGCCGCGACTACGCCGCGGCGCTGCGCGGCAAGATCGTGCTCGACGCGTGCAATGCGGCAGCTGCGCGCGACGGCGCCATTGCCGACGAAGTCGAGCAGAACGGCATCGGCGTCACCTCGCAGAAATACCTGGCCGGCACAAGGCTCGTGCGCGCGTTCAACACGATGTCGTACATGATCCTGGCGCGCGAGGCGAATCGGCCCGAACCGCGGATGGCGATCCCGATCGCCGGCGACGACGCGGATGCCGTATCCATGGCAGCGCAACTGGTGCGCGACGCCGGATTCGATCCGGTCGTGGTCGGAAAGCTGGCCGATGCGCGGCGCTTCCAGCGCGGCGGGCCGGGCTACGGCCAGTCGGTCAGCGCCGCCGAGCTGCGGCGCACGCTGTCGCTGCCGCCATGACGGTGCCCCTGCAGCGGCTGCAGCGGATCGTTCCGGCCACGCCCGAGGAGCGCGCCGCCGCCCTGTGGTCGTTCGCCTACTTCTTCGCGCTGCTCGCGGGCTACTACGTGCTGCGTCCGCTGCGCGACCGCATGGGCATCGCTGGCGGCGTGCGCGCGCTGCCGTGGATGTTCACCGCGACCTTCGTCACGCTGCTGGTCGCGCAGCCGCTGTACGGCGCGCTGGTCGCGCGGCTGTCGCGCGCGCGCTTCATCCCCATCGTCTACCACTTCTTCGCGGCCAACCTCGCGCTGTTCTGGCTGCTGCTGACGCTCGGCATCGCGCCGGTCGTCGTGGCGCGCGTGTTCTTCGTCTGGGTCAGCGTGTTCAACCTGTTCGCGGTCGCGGTGTTCTGGTCGTTCATGGCCGACCTGTTCACGAGCGAGCAGGGCAAGCGGCTGTTCGGCTTCATCGGCGCCGGCGGCACCGCCGGCGGCCTGCTCGGGCCGGTGATCACGATCGCGCTGTCGGTGCGGCTCGGCCCGGCGAACCTGCTGTTCGTCGCGATCGTGTTTCTCGAACTGTCAGTGTTCTGCGTCTACAAGCTCGAACGCGGCAGCGCGGCCGGGCCGCAGTCCGCCGGCACGAGCGAAGGCGATGCCGAACGTACGGCCCGCATCGGCGGCAGCGCGTTCGCCGCGCTGCCGGAGCTGCTCCGATCGCCCTACCTGCTCGGCGTCGGCGCCTGGGTCAGCCTGCTGTCGTTCGGCGCGACGATGCTCTACTTCATGCAGGCCCATCTGGTGGCCGCACAGGTGCACGGTGCCGGCGCGCAGACGCGGATCTTCGCGAGCATCGACCTCGCGGTCGGGCTGCTGACGCTGGCCACGCAGGTGTTCGCCACCGGCCGGCTGCTCGAGCGCTTCGGCACCGGCGTCGCGGCGGCCGCGCTGCCGGCGGTGTACCTCGCGGGCTTCGCGGTGCTGGCGGCGGCGCCGGTGCTGGGCGTGGTGCTGGTGCTGCAGGTGGTGCAGCGCTGGATGAACTTCGCGGTCGCGAACCCGGCGCGGCAGGTGTTCTTCACGGTCATGGCGCGCGAGGAGAAGTACAAGGCGAAGAACCTGATCGACGTGGTGATCTACCGCGGCTCGGACGCGCTGTACGGCTGGGTCTACGACAGCCTGCAGGCGCTCGGGCTCAAGCTCGGCGCGATCGCGCTCTTCGCGCTCCCGGTCGCGACCGCATGGCTGTTGCTGTCGAGCGCGCTCGGCCGCATGCAGGAGCGGCGCGCGGCGACGCGCCCGCCGCGAGTGCTTCAGGGAGACCGATCGTGAACCACTCGACTCCGATGCACGGCCCGACGCACGACGTCACTCAGGGCCTGACGCGCCGCGGCTTTGCGACGCTCGCCGCGGCAGCATTGCTGCCTGCGGCGCAGGCGCAGGCCGATGACGCGAGCGCGCCAATCACCCGGCCGATCCCGAGCAGCGGCGAGCGGCTGCCGGCGGTCGGGCTCGGCACGGCACGCGTGTTCGACACCGACGACGCGCAGACCCGCCGCGCCGCGACCGAGGTGCTGCGAACGCTGACCGGGCACGGCGGCAGGCTGGTCGACACCGCGTCGTCATACGGCGATGCGGAGCGCGTGCTCGGGCAGGCGCTGGCCGCCACCGGCCTGCACGCCAAGGTGTTCCTCGCCACCAAGCTCGAAGCGCCGGACGCGTCGGAACTCGATCGATCTTTGAAACGGCTGGGCGTGCCCCGGGTCGACCTGCTGCAACTGCACAACGTGCGCGATCCGCGGCAGTCGCTCGCGCAGTTCAAGGCGTGGAAGGCGCAGGGCCGCTGCCGCTACATCGGCATCACGTCCACCTACCACGGCGACTTCGCCGCGCTCGAAGCGGTGCTCGGCCGCGAGAAGCCGGACTTCGTGCAGGTCGACTATTCGCTCGACAACCACGATGCGCAGCAACGCGTCCTGGCGCGCGCGGCGGACGTCGGCGCCGGCGTGCTGACCGCGCTGCCGTTCGGGCGCGGGCGACTGTTCCGCGCGGTGCGCGGGCGCAACATTCCGGACTGGGCGCAGGGCTTCGCCGCGAGCTGGGCGCAGTTCTTCCTGAAATACCTGATCGGCGACGAGCGGGTCACAGCCGTGATTCCGGGTACCTCGGACGCCGCGCACATGGCCGACAACCTCGGCGCGATGCGCGGCGCGCTGCCCGACGCGGCCGAGCGGCGGCGGATGGTCGCGTACATCGAGAGCCTCTGATGCCGGCGGCAAAAAAAAGCCACCTCGCGGTGGCTTTTTCCGGAGCGGTCCGCCCGATCAGTTCAGGTCGACCTTCTTGCCATCCTTGTACACGGACAGCGTGATCGCCGGATTGCGCAGTTCGCCGTTCGGCTCGAACTGGACGTCGGCGGTCACGCCCTTGTAGTCGGTCTTCACGATGAACGGCGTGTAGACCTTCGGGTCGACCGAGTTGGCGCGCTTCATCGCGTCGGCCAGCACCATCGTCGCGTCGTAGGTGTACGGGCTGTAGATCTGGAACTGGCCCGGGTACTTGGCGTCGTAGCGCTTCTTCCACTCGACCGCGCGCGGCAGCTTGGCCAGCGACGCGCCGCCGGTGGCGCAGACCACGCCGCTCAGGCTCTTGGCGCCGTTCGCGATCTTCGCCAGCTCAGGCGTGCAGATGCCGTCGCCGCCGAAGAGCTTGACGTTGTCCATGCCGAGCTGGTCCATCTGGCGCAGCATCGCGCCGGCCTGGGCGTCCATGCCGCCGTAGAAGATCGCGTCGGGCTTCTTGGCCTTGATCGAGGTCAGGATCGCCATGAAGTCGGTCGCCTTGTCGGTGGTGTACTGCTGGTCGACCACCTGCATGCCCTTGGCCAGCGCGGTCTTGCGGAACACCTCGGCCACGCCCTGGCCGTACGCGGTGCGGTCGTCGACCACCGCGACCTTCTTCAGGTGCAGCGCATCGGCCGCGTACAGCGCGAGGCCGGCGCCGAGCGCGTTGTCGTTCGCGATGATGCGGAACACGTTCTTGTAACCCGGCTTCATCAGGTCCGGATTGGTCGACGAGCCGGTGATCATCGGGATGCCGCACCCGTTGTAGATCTTGGACGCGGGAATGCTGGTGCCGGAGTTCAGGTGCCCGACCACGCCGTCATCCTTGCTGTCGCAGATCTTCTGCGCGACCGCGGTGCCCTGCTTCGGGTCGGCGGCGTCGTCCTCCACGTCGGCAACGAACTTGACCTTCTTGCCGCCGATCGTCAAGCCTTCCTTGTTCAGATCGTCCACCGCCATCAGCACGCCGTTGGCGTTGTCCGTGCCGTAGTGGGCCTGTGGGCCCGACATCGGCGCAACAGACGCGATGGTCACGGTCTGCGCGTCCTGCGCGAACGCGACGCCGGCCAGCATCGCGACCGCAGCGGCAACGGTCACTTTCAGTTTCATCTGCATAAAAAACTCCAGGTTGATGAAAGTTGAGATTTGTTTATGACTCAACGGGCGCGAACGATAGCGCAAATCCGAAACCCCGAACAGAGGGGACTTGCTAGGTTCCGGGGCAGCGCCGAAGCGACTAGGGGTTTGTACCGATATGCGCCGTGCGGCACCCGCAACAGCGGGCAGCGCGCTCACAAATCGGAAGCGCCGCCGAGCGCGAGTTCCTCGACCACCGCGTCCGACACCGCCTGCCGCACGACGGTTTCGATCTCCTCGCGCAGCCGCGGCTCGAGCGCCTTGAAATGCTCCTGCACCAGCGCCGACACCGCGTCGGTCAGGCGCTGCTCGATCAGCGCGTCGACCCGCTCCATCACCCGGTGGATCACATGCTCCTGGATCGAGCCGGTCCCCTCGGGCAGCGGCAGATCCGGCTGCGCGGCCAGGTCCAGGTCGAGGTCCGGCACGATAGTCGCCGCCGGCACGACCTCGGTCAGCGTCGGCACATAGCGCGGCGGGGAGCGGGGAGTGTCTGACATGTCAGTGGTCCTCCAGTGCGATGCGCGCCGCCCGAACCGCATCAAACGAGTTCGAGAGGCCGCGGAGCAGGCCGTTCGTGGACACCCGCGGAGCCGGCTTGGCCGGTCCGCTGGGTGTGCCCCCTTCAAGGGGGTTGGCGAAGCGACACGCAGTGCGCGAAGACTGGGGGTGGTTCATGCAAGATCGTGCTTGATGATCGCATAGCCGCGCGCCGCGTAGTGCTGCCAGCGGCGGCGGCTGAGGCCGCGGTCCGCGTCGTCGACGCCGACCAGCTCGATCAGCCGCTCGAAGCGCTCGAAGCCCGCGGGCACCTCGCCGCCAAGGTTCAGCAGGACTTCACTGCCCGGCAGCGCCGCCGCGTCCTCGCCGAGCACGATCGGCGAGGCGGCGCGCAGTGCGGACTCGGCCGAGGCCCGGCAGTGCGGCACGAAGTCCAGCGGCGAAAAGGTCCAGAGCATTTCGTCGAGCGCGCGCAGCAACTCGGCGTCGCCGGTCACCATCACCTTGGCGTCGCGGCCCACCGCCTTGCGCAGCAGCCGGCAGGCGTAGGCCAGCTTGTCCGGCGCATTGAAGTGGAACGCGATCTCGGTCATGCGGGTGGCCGGCCGGCATTCAGCTGCGGTGCGCTACTTTTTTAGTAGCAACCTTCGAAGGAGTTGCCTTCGCTTGAGCCACTTTTTGCTCCTGATCCAGCAGATAGTCGAGCAGCAGGCCGACCGGGCGGCCGGTGGCGCCCTTGGCCGCCCCGCTCTTCCACGCCGTGCCGGCAATGTCCAGGTGCGCCCACGGATAGGCGCCGGCGAAGCGCTGCAGGAACTTGGCCGCGGTGATCGACCCGCCGGGCCGGCCGGCGACGTTGGCGACGTCGGCGAACTGGGTCTTCAGCCCTTCGGCGTAGTCGTCGTCCAGCGGCATGCGCCAGCACGGGTCGAGCGCGGCTTCGCCCGACGCCTCGAGCGCCTGCGCCAGCGCCTCGTCGGTCGCGTACATCGCGCTGCGCAGATGGCCGAGCGCGATGATGCAGGCGCCGGTCAGCGTCGCGATGTCGATCACCGCGCGCGGCTTGAAGCGCTCGGCGTAGGCGAGCGCATCGCACAGGATGAGACGCCCTTCCGCGTCGGTATTCAGGATTTCGATGGTCTGCCCGCTGAGGCTCGTCACCACGTCGCCCGGCTTGACCGCGCGCCCGTCGGGCAGGTTCTCGCTGCTCGGAATCAGGCCGACCACGTTCAGCGCGGGCTGCAGTTCGCCGAGCGCGCGGAACACGCCGAGCACGCTGGCGGCGCCGCACATGTCGAACTTCATCTCGTCCATCTCGGGCGCCGGCTTGATCGAGATGCCGCCGCTGTCGAACGTGATGCCCTTGCCGACCAGCACCACCGGCGCCGCCGCGCGCGGGCCGCCCTGGTACTTCAGCACGATGAAGCGCAGCGGCTCGCTCGAGCCCTGCGCCACCGCGAGCAGCGCGCCCATGCCGAGCCGTTCGACCTCGCGCGGCCCGAGCACCTCGCAGCGGATGCGCGGCAGCCGGGCGAGCGCCTTGGCCGCATCGGCGAGCATGGCCGGCGTCGCGTGATTCCCCGGCCGGTTGCCCCATTCCTTCGCCAGTTCGATCCCGGCCACCGCCGCGACGCCGCGGTCGAACGCCTTCTTCAATGCGGCATCAAGCTTGGGCACACCGATCGTCACGCGCGCCAGCTTGCGGCCCTCAGCTTTGGGCTTGGTCGTTGTGTACCGGTAGCTCGCATCGGCCACGGCGACCAGCGCCGCACGCACGGCCGCGCCGGTTACGGCCTCGGGCTTTGCTACCCAGCACAGGCACAGCCGCCGCACCGGCTCGTCCTTCAGCGCGCCCACCGCCGCCTCGACCGCCTTGCGCACTGCGCGCGCCGAGCCGTCGCCGACGCCGGCGAGCACGAGCCGCTGCGCGGCCGCGGCGGCACAGCGGTAGTGGATCAGCAGCTTGCCGGGCTGGGGTTCCAGGTCGCCCGCCTTCAGCGCGTCGGCGATCCAGCGCGACAGCGCGTCGGTTCCGGCGACCCCGCCCTGCGGCACCAGCACCACGAGCGCGTCGCACTTGTCGGCGGCCGCCGCAGCGAGCCCCAGCGTCTTGAGTTCGAAGTTCATAATCTCGGTTTCCGCTCCCCGGCCGATGTTATTCCATTCGTCGATACGCAAAGAGCTGGCGCGCAGCTTCGGCGCGACGCTGGTCGTGCTGGCCACCGTCGTCGTGACCATGATGCTGATCCGCACGCTGGGCCAGGCGTCCAGCGGCAGCGTCGCTCCGGCCGACGTGCTGCTGGTGATGGGCTACACCGTGCTCGGCCACCTGACGACGATCCTGACGCTGAGCCTGTTCATCGCGATCGTCACCACGCTCTCGCGCATGTACGGCGACAGCGAGATGGCGATCTGGTTCACCGCGGGCCGCGGGCTGGCATCGTTCCTTTCGCCGCTGCTGCGCTTCGCCTGGCCGATCCTGCTCGTGATCACGCTGCTCGCGCTGTTCGTCTGGCCCTGGGCGAACCGGCAGGTGCAGGAGATGCGCGAGCGCTACGAGACGCGCGGCGACCTCGAGCGCGTCGTGCCGGGGCAGTTCCAGGAGTCGGCCGGCGGCAAGCGGGTGTTCTTCGTCGACAAGAACACCAGCACCGGCAAGACCGGCAGCAACGTCTTCATCTTCGCGAACCAGGGCGACAAGCGCATCGTCACCTCGGCGCGCAGCGGCCGCGTCGACAACGTCGGCGACGACCGCTTCCTGATCCTGGACAACGGCCAGCGGCTCGAGACCGACAACGCGAAGCCGGACGTCACGGTCGCGCAGTTCCAGCAGTACGGGCTGCGCATCGGCGAGAAGGCAGCCGCCGCGTCCGAGGCGCCGCCGCCCAAGACCCTGTCCACACTCACGCTGCTGCGAAAGCCGACGCCCGACGGCCTGGGCGAGCTCTCGTTCCGGTTCGGGCTCGCGCTGGCTGCGGCGAACCTGGTGCTGATCGGCCTGGTCGTGTCGCGCGCGAACCCGCGCATCGGACGCAACGGGAGCCTCGCGTTCGCGTTCTTCGCGTTCGTGACCTACTACAACCTGCTGAACCTCGGACAGAGCTGGATCAGCGACGGCAAGGCCGCGTTCGGCCCGATGATGCTGGCCGCGCACGGCGGCGCGTTCCTGCTCGCCTGGGCCTGGCTGCTGAAGCGCCACAACAACTGGACGCTGCGCGCGGCATTGCGGAGGCGCCGCGCCGGGGCGCAGGGAGCGCGGCCATGAGGACGGTGCGGCGCATGATCCACGCCGACGTGCTGGCCTCGGTCGGTTTCGTCACGCTCGCGTTCCTCGCGCTGTTCTTCTTCTTCGATTTCGTCGACGAGCTGCGTTCGGTCAACGCCGCCGGCGGCTATCCGCTGAAATACGCGGTGCTGGTCGTGCTGCTCGAGTCGCCGGCCCGGCTGTACGACCTGCTGCCGATCACCGTGCTGATCGGCACGATCTTCGTGATGGCGCGGATGGCCCAGAGCTCCGAGTTCACCATCCTGCGCACCAGCGGCCTCGGTCCCTGGCGCGCGCTGCGGGTGCTGGTCACGCTCGGCCTGCTGTTCGTGCTGCTGACCTTCGCGGTCGGCGACTACCTGGCGCCGGCCGCGGATCGGGCGAGCCAGCTGCTGCGCTCGCGCTACCTGGGGCAGGTCACGGTCGGGCAGACCGGCGCCTGGCTGAAGGAGCGGCGCGCCGGCGACTCGTACGCGGTCAATGTCGGCTCGCTGCTGCCCGACGGCAGCATGCGCGGCATCCGCATCATCGAGTTCGACGACCAGGGGCGCATGGCGGCGACGATCCAGGCGGATTCCGGACAGTTCGAGAAAGACGGGAGCTGGCTGCTCGCCGGCGTGTCGACG
Source organism: Pseudomonadota bacterium (assembly GCA_018241985.1). Lineage (GTDB taxonomy): Bacteria > Pseudomonadota > Gammaproteobacteria > Burkholderiales > Burkholderiaceae_C > Rhodoferax_A. The sequence goes on from JAFECV010000006.1 coordinate 11,966, forward strand.
ACGGAACTTGAAACCGCGCACGACGTCCCGCTCGCGACCTCGACGAAGGCGCCGCACATTCTGCGAACGAGCGCGGCCACGCTGGACTGGCCGAGCACGATCACGCCGGAGATGGTGTCGGTCGCGCTGCTGCAGCCCGAGCGCATGCCGACCTGGGACCTGTTCCAGTACATCCGCCACCTCGAGGCGAACGGGCAGTCGTCGCAGCGCTACCAGATCCAGTTCTGGAAGAAGGTGTTCTACCCGCTCAGCTGCCTGGTCATGGTGGTGCTGGCGCTGCCGTTCGCCTACCTGCATTTCCGCGCCGGCGGCATCTCGACCTACGTGTTCATCGGCGTGATGACCGGGATCAGCTTCTTCCTGCTGAACAACCTGTTCGGCCATTTCGGCAACCTGCAGAACTGGCGGCCCTGGCTCGCGGCGGCGGCGCCGGGGATCATCTATTCGCTGCTGTCGCTGGCCGCGTTCGGCTGGCTGGTGCTGCGCAGGTAGCCGTACCGATGGCCGCCGAGCATCGAAGCGTGGTGCTGCTGGCGCACGGCTCGCGCGATCCGCTGTGGCGCTTGCCCGTCGAGCGCATCGCCCAGGCCATGCGCGAGCGCGACGCCGCGGTGCAAGTGGCCTGCGCCTACCTGGAACTGACGCCGCCCGATCTGCCCTCGGCGGTGCGGCAACTGGTGCTGCAGGGGGCGCGAGCGATCGACGTGGTGCCGGTGCTGCTCGGCGTCGGCCGCCATGCGCGCGAGAGCCTGCCACGCGTCGTCGCCGACGCACAGGCCGCCCACCCGCAGGTGATGCTCCACCTGCGCCCTGCGGTCGGAGACGACCCGCGACTGGTCGACCTGATCGCGATGATCGCGCTCGACGGCTGAAGCGGCTGTTCCGTGATGGACGACTGGGCATAATAAAGCGCTCTGTTAGCCAACTTTGTTATGAATCTGCACCAGTTCCGGTTCATCCAGGAAGCCGCGCGCCGCAACCTGAACCTGACCGAGGCGGCCAAGGCGCTCCACACCTCGCAGCCCGGGGTCTCGAAGGCGATCATCGAGCTCGAGGAGGAACTCGGCGTCGAAATCTTCGCGCGCCACGGCAAGCGGCTGCGCCGCATCACCGAGCCCGGCCAGCACGTGCTGCGCAGCATCGAGCTGATCATGCGCGAGGTCGGCAACCTGCGCCGCATCGGCGAGCAATTCAGCGCGCAGGACAGCGGCACCTTGTCGATCGCGACCACGCACACCCAGGCGCGCTACGTGCTGCCGGTGCCGGTGGCCAAGCTCCGCGACGCCTACCCCAAGGTCAACATCAGCCTGCACCAGGGCACGCCGGCCGAGGTCGCGAAGATGGTGATCGACGAGGTCGCCGAGATCGGCATCGCGACCGAATCGCTGTCGGACTACCCGGACCTGATCACCATGCCCTGCTACGAATGGCAGCACGTGGTCGTGGTGCCGAAGACCCACCCGCTGGCGCAGAAGGAGCGGCTGACGCTGGAAGACCTCGCGGCCGAGCCGATCATCACCTACCACCCGTCGTTCACCGGACGCACGCGGGTCGATCATGCGTTCGCCCAGCGCAAGCTCAGCCCCCGGATCGCGCTGGAGGCGATCGACTCCGACGTGATCAAGACCTACGTGCGGCTCGGCCTGGGCATCGGCATCCTGGCCGAAATGGCGCTGCGGGACGGTGCGCAACCCGGGGTGCAGACCGGCGCCGACGCCGACCTGGCCGTGCGCCCGGCCGGCCAGCTCTTTGGGCAGAACGTCGCGCGGGTCGCGTTCAAGCGCGGCGCCTACCTGCGCAACTTCGTCTTCAAGTTTGCCGAGCTGATGAGCGACCGGCTGGACCGGCGCCTGATCGCGCGCGCGATGAGCGGCGAGGCGATCGACCACGAACTTTGAGAAGGCGTGACCGAATCCCGTATCTGCCTTGAACCGACCATGACCGAACACACCCCCACGATCGCGAGCCGCCTGCCCTCGGTCGGCACGACGATCTTCACCGTGATGTCGAACCTCGCCGCGCAAAGCGGCGCGGTCAACCTGGGCCAGGGCTTTCCGGATTTCGACTGCGATCCGGCGCTGGTGCAGGCGGTGGCCGATGCGATGCGCGGCGGCCTGAACCAGTACCCGCCGATGCCGGGCGTGCCCGTCCTGCGCGAAGCGGTCGCGGCGAAGATCGATGCGCTGCACGGCGCGCACGGCGGGCGCCGCTACGACCCGGGCAGCGAGATCACCGTCACCGCCGGCGCGACCCAGGCCATCATCACCGCGATCCTCGCGATCGTGCATCCGGGCGACGAGGTGATCGTGCTCGAGCCCTGCTACGACAGCTACGTGCCGAACATCGAACTGGCCGGCGGTACCGTGGTGCGGGTGCCATTGACGCCCGGCACGTTCCGCCCCGACTTCGACCGTATCGCCGCCGCGATCGGTTTGAGGACGCGCGCGATCCTGATCAACTCGCCGCACAACCCGAGCGCGACCGTCTGGAGCCGGGCCGACATGCTCGCGCTGGAGCGCCTGCTCGCGCCAACCGACGTGCTCTTGATCAGCGACGAGGTGTACGAGCACATGGTCTACGCGCCGGCCGAGCACCACAGCGCGCTGCGGTTTCCGCGCCTGGCCGAGCGCGCATTCGTGGTCTCGAGCTTCGGCAAGACCTACCACGTGACCGGCTGGAAGGTCGGCACCGTCGCCGCACCGGCGGCGCTGACCGCGGAGTTCCGCAAGGTGCACCAGTTCAACGTGTTCACCGTCAACACGCCGGTGCAGCACGGCCTGGCCGCGTACATGGCCGACCCGCGGCCCTATCTCGACCTCGCCGCGTTCTATCAGCGCAAACGCGACCTGTTCCGGGACGGCCTCGCGGCAACGCGCCTGCGCCTGTTGCCGAGCGAAGGCAGCTACTTCCAGTGTGCCGACATCTCCGAAGTGAGCGACCTGGGCGAAGCCGAGTTCTGCCGCTGGCTGACCACCGAGATCGGCGTCGCCGCGATCCCCTTGTCCGCGTTCTACGGCAACGGCTTCGACCAGCGCGTGGTGCGCTTCTGCTACGCGAAGAAGGACGAGACGCTGCGGGCGGCGATCGAGCG
>JAFECV010000700.1 GCA_018241985.1 Pseudomonadota bacterium
GGATGTGCGAGGTGATGACGATGGTCACGCCCTGCCGCTGCAGGCCGTGCAGCAGGGCATAGAAGTCGCGGATCGCCTGCGGGTCCAGGCCGTTGGTGGGCTCGTCGAGGAACAGCACGCGCGGCTTGCCGAGCAGCGCCTGCGCAAAGCCCAGGCGCTGGCGCATGCCCTTGGAGTATTCGCGCACCGGGCGCCTGCCGGCGTGCGCCAGGCCCACCTTCTCCAGCATCGCCGGACATTCGGCCAGCGGCGCGCCCTTCAGGCGGGCGAAGAAACGCAGCGTCTCCAGCCCGTCGAGGTTGTCGTACAGCACGACGTTCTCGGGCAGGTAGCCGAGCTGCCTGCGCACGGCGCGAAAGTGGCGCCCGCCCACCGACGTGCCGGCCACCAGGATGGCGCCCGCAGTGGGGGCGAGCAGGCCCAGCATCATCTTGAACAGCGTGCTCTTGCCGGCCCCGTTGTGGCCGATCAGGCCAAAAATCTCGCCGGGCGGAATGTCCAGATCGACGCCATCGACGGCATGCAGCGCACCGAAGTGCTTGTGCACGCCGCGCAGGGAAATCGCCGTGCCCGGCGCATCACTGGCCGGGGAAATGCTTGCCACGCCATTGACTCCAGGCTTGGTGATAGGGACGCATGCTCGGGTGGGGGTCCACCACCGAGGGCACGCGCAAGACGGGAAACTGCCGGCCTACCAGGCGCAGCGCCTGCACGGCCGGGCTGGCCAGCAGCAGCTTGACGCTGGGGTGGCGCCAAGTCAGGCGATCCACCATGTCGTTGGCTTCGTAGGGTACGTCGCCGACGCCGTCGTTGTTGCGATCCCAGCCCAGGTAGTTGCTCCAGTAGTTGCCGCGTTTCTGGCCCCACGTCTCGTCGCGCGCGCCCACGTAGCGCACCTGCTCGCGGTTGGCTATGAAGTCGTTGCCTTCGACCTCGTTGTGGGTGGAGCCGGCCGACAGGTGCACACCCACGGCGTTGTCGACGACCAGGTTGCCGTCGAGCTTGATGTACTCGGCGTCGTAGATGAAGAAGCCCCGGTTGTTGCCGGCGACGATGTTGTTCTCGATGACCGAGTCCTGCAGCGTGCGCAGCATGATGCCGTGATCGGAGTTGCCCCAGGCGCGGTTGCCGCGCACGATCTGGTTGCGCACTTCCATCAGCGCCAGCCCGCCGCGGTTGTAGTAGGTGTCGTTGTCCTCCCACAGGTTGTAGTAGGAGTTCATGTAGTGCGTGCCGTATCGACTGTGGTGCAGCCGGTTGCCGCGGAACACCGCGTGGTGTGACACGTCCACGTACAGCGCGTCGCGCACGAAGCTGATGTTGTTGTCCAGAATTTGCGCGCCCTGCGTGTTGTACAGCTGCACGCCGTTGCCGCGCTGCGCGGAGGCGTAGT
>JAFECV010000701.1 GCA_018241985.1 Pseudomonadota bacterium
CAGCGAGCGGCGCGTGCTGCTGAACGGCCACAAGACCGTGATCTTCAAGTAGCGCCTGCGCCGCTTCGGCCGGACACGTTGCGTCAGGGCCGCTGCGTGTACTTGGCCGGGCGCTTTTCCAGGAACGCACGGATGCCTTCCTGGCCATCGGGCATCAGCGCGCCGGTGGCCATACGCTCCATCGCCTCCACATAGGCTGCGCGCTGCGGCAGGTCGATCTGGCGGTAGAAGCCCTGCTTGCCCGACGCCTTGGACAGCGCGCTGCCGCGCGTCGCGCGGCGCAGCAGGCCCTGCGCGGCCTCGTCGAGCTGCTCTGGTGGCACTGCCTTGTTGATCAACCCCCAGGCGGCGGCGGTGGCGGCATCGATCGCGTCGCCGGTCAGCGCCATCTCGAGCGCGCGCTTGCGCCCGATGTTGCGCGCGACCGCAACCAGCGGCGTGTGGCAGAACAGCCCGCCCTTGCCGCCCGGAATCGCGAACGATGCGGTGTCGGCCGCGACGGCCAGATCGCAACTGGCGACGAGCTGGCAGCCGGCAGCGGTCGCGAGCGCATGCACCCGCGCCAGCACCGGCTGCGGCATCGCCTGCACCTGGTCCATCATCTCGGTGCAGACCGCGAACAGCTCGCGCGTCTGATCGAGCGTCGCGCCGGCCATGTCGCCGAAGTTGTGGCCGGCACTGAACACCGGGCCGTTCGCGGCCAGCATCACGCCGAGCGCGTCGGAGCCGGCCACCTCGCGCAGCGCGGCGATCAGCTCGCGCATCACGGGCAGCGCGAGGGCGTTGCGCTTTTCCGGCCGGTTCAGCGTGATCGTGGCGATGCTGCCGTCGCGCGTCAGCAGCAGGTGTTCGTAGCTCATGGCCCATTCTTGCAGAACGCGGCGCTGCATGCGCTCTGTGCCGGCTTGTAGAGCCTGCCGGTCAGTCGGCTTCGTTGTCGATGCGGGTGCCGGCGCCGTCGTCGGGTCGGTCGGCCATCGCCTCGCCCAGCCGCACCGCGCCGCCGGACCGCCAGGCTGCGTTGAACTGCAGCGGCCCGCGCGGCAGCAGCAGCACCACGGTGGAGCCGAGCAGGAAGCGCCCCATCTCCTCGCCCTGCGCGAGCAGCAGCGGCTGGTCCGCGTAGTCCCAGCTGCGCACCGGCCCGCCGCGCGGCGGGCTGACCACGCCATGCCATGCGGTCGCGATGCTGCCGACGATGGTCGCGCCGACCAGCACCATCGCGAGCGGCCCGAGCTCCGACTCGAACACGCAGACCACGCGCTCGTTGCGCGCGAACAGCCCCGGTACGCCGCGCGCGGTCGCCGGATTGACCGAGAACAGCGCGCCCGGCACGTGCACCATGCGCACGAGCCGCGCTTCGCAGGGCATGTGGATGCGGTGGTAG
>JAFECV010000702.1 GCA_018241985.1 Pseudomonadota bacterium
TCGAGTGGCCGCGGAGCAGGCCGTTCGCGGGCACCCGCGGAGCCGGCTTGGCCGGGCCGCCGGGTGCGCCCCCTTCAAGGGGGTTGGCGGAGCGACACGCAGTGCGCGAAGACTGGGGGTGGTTCATTTCGTTCATGGCGTGGTCGGCGCCGGCTGCGGCGAGCGCGCCGCGGCCAGATGCGCGAGCAGCGGCGGCAGCAGCCGCTCGAACACGCCGGGCGCGAGGTCGTGGCCCATCCCGTCGATGCCGACCAGCTTCGCGCCCGCGATGCGCCGCGCCGTGTCCTCGCCGTGCGCGTACGGCACCAGCGGGTCGGCGCGGCCGTGCAGCACCAGCGTCGGGCACGCGATGCGCGCGAGCTCCCGCGCGCGCGTGGTATCGGCGATGATCGCCGCCAGTTGCCGCAGCGTGCCGGCCGGGTGGTAGCTGCGATCGAAGGCGAGCAGCGCATGCTCGCGCACCGCGGCGTCGGGCTCCGGAAAGCCGGGGCTGCCGATCATCTTGAACAGGCGCACGTAGTGGTCGGCCACGTCGTCGCGGCTCGAACTCTTCGGGCGCGCGAGCAGCATCCGGTTCACCTCGCGCGCGGCCTGCGGCAGCCCGCGCGCCCCGCTCGAACTCATGATGCTGGCGAGGCTCTGCACCCGCCCGGGCGCGGCGAGCGCGATACGCTGCGCGATCATGCCACCCATGCTGACGCCGACCACATGCGCGCGCGCGACCTTCAATGCATCGAGTACGCCGATCGCGTCAAACGCCATGTCGGCGAGCCGGTACGGCGCGTGCGGCGCCAGCCCGAGCTTGAGCCGCACGAACTGCCACGGCAAGTTGGGAGTGCCCAGGGCGTCGAAATGCTGCGACAGCCCGACATCGCGGTTGTCGAAGCGGATCACGCGATAGCCGGCGTCCCGCAGCGACCGCAGCAAGTCGTCGGGCCAGGCGACGAGCTGCATCCCCAGGCCCATGATCAGCAGCACCGCGGGCCGCGTTTTGTCGCTCTTATCAGCGCCGCTGTCGTCGACCTCGATCGAGATGCCGTTAGCTTTGATCTTCATGCCTGCATGCTAGCGCAGGTCTCCGGCCAGCGACGCCAGCGTGTCGGCGTCGATCTGCACATGCGCCGGGTAGTTGCGGTGGTCGCAGCCGAGCCGGACCGCGCCGCCGGCCTGCACCGAGGCGCGCATCGCCGCATCGAGCTCGAAGCGCACGAAATGCACGGCGGAGGTCTTCTCGTCGTTCTCGCGCTCCAGGTCCTCGTCGGCGATCGCGTAGACGCGCGCATGGCCCTCGACCTCGACGAACAGATGGTCCTCGATGCCGATCAGCCGCGCGAGCTCGCGCCGGCGCTCATGCGCGTCGGGGTACTCGAGCATCATCGTCGCCT
>JAFECV010000703.1 GCA_018241985.1 Pseudomonadota bacterium
GAAGGCGAGTACGAGGGCGGCCGTCCGACGCCGGCCTACATGGAGCCGAACGTCTGCATGTGCCAGTGGGACGGCAACGGCAACCTGACGGTGTGGATCTCGACCCAGACCTCGTTCATGGTGCGCGGCATCATGGCCGAGGTGCTCGGGCTGCCGCGGCACAAGGTGCGGGTGCTGTGCGACCACATGGGCGGCGGCTTCGGTGCCAAGCAGGACCTGTTCCAGAGCGAGTTCCTGTGCGCGCTGCTCGCGCGCCAGACGCGCCGGCCGGTGCGCCTGGAGTACACGCGCGAGGAGACCTTCCTCGGCGGGCGCTCGCGCCATCCGGTGAAGATCTGGCTCAGGCAGGGTTTCAAGCGCGACGGCACGCTCACCGCGCGCCAGGCGCGCATCCTCTTCAACTCCGGCGCCTACGGTTCGCACGGGCCGGGCGTGACCAACGTCGGCACGAACGGCCTGACCTCGCTGTACCGCTGCGAGAACGTCGAGTTGGAGGGCCGCTGCATCTACACCAACAGCCCGATCGCCGGCGCGTTCCGCGGTTTCGGCGTGCTGCAGGTCACCTACGCGCTGGACATCCAGATGGACGAGGCGGCCGAAAAGCTGGGCATAGATCCGGCCGAGCTCAAGCTCAAGAACGCGGTGCGCGAGGGCGACTACGCGCCCTCGGGCCACCCCGTGCACGGCCATGGCCTGGAAGACTGCATCCGCCGCGGCATGCAGGAGGTGGGCTGGGCCGCGCTGCGCAGCCGCCCGCGCGATGCCGCCGTGCAGCGCCGCGGTTGGGGCATCGGCTGCGAAATGCACGGCGCCGGCGCCCAGCCGGCGATCAAGGAGCAGGGCAACGCGATCGTCAAGATGAACGAGGACGGCGGCGTGGTGCTGTTCACCGGCGCCGCGAACCTCGGCACCGGCGCGCACTCGACCTTGGCGCAGATCGTCGCGGAAGAGATCGGCCTGAAATTCGAATCGGTCGCGGTCGTGCACGGCGACACCGACGTCGTGCCCTGGGACATCGGCGCCTTTGCCAGCCACACGACCTCCGTCGCGGGCCGGGCCGCGCAGATCGCCGCGGCCGAGGTCAAGCGCCAGCTGCTCGAGCACGCCGCCGAGCAACTCGAAGTGTCCGCGGGCGATCTGGAAATCTCGCTCGGCGAGATCCGCGTGCGCGGCACCGACCGGGCGATCAGCGTGCACGACGCGGTCGCGCCGCGCCTGGGCATCCCCTCGCTGCAGTTCGTCGGCAACGCGAGCAACACGCCGCACAAGTCCTATTCGTTCGCGGCGCACTTCGTCGAGGTCAACGTCGACACCGAGACCGGCCAGATCACCGTGCTGCAGGTGGTGCCGGTGCACGAGATCGGCAAGGTGATCAACCCGATC
>JAFECV010000704.1 GCA_018241985.1 Pseudomonadota bacterium
CATGTGGGGCGGTACCGGCATGTTGTACGGCGCGGGCTTGTTCTTGTAGACACGGCCGGCGAGGTCGTAGATCGACCCGTGGCAGGGGCACAGCCAGCCGCCGCGCCAGTCCTCGGGCAGCCCGGGCTGGCCAGGGCCCGCGGTGAAGCGGTCCGACGGCGAGCAGCCCAGGTGCGTGCAGATGCCGACCATCACCAGGATCTCGGGCTTGATCGAGCGCCACTCGTTCTGCGCATAGGGCGGCGTGTATTCGTCGGGCAGCAGCAGCGACTTCGGGTCGGCCAGTTCGGGGTCGTTCTTCGGCAGCCCGGCCAGTTCCTCGGGGGTGCGATGCATGATCCACACCGGCTGGCCGCGCCATGCGACGGTGATCTTGGTGCCGGGCTTGACTGCCGAGATGTCGACTTCCACCGGCGCGCCGGCGGCCTTCGCCTGCTCCGAGGGTTCAAAGCTTTCCACGAACGGAACCGCGGTGCACACGGTCCCCACGGCACCCGCACATCCTGACGCGATCAACCAGGTTCTCTTGCTTTTATCGACTTCGGCGTCACTCATGAAAGTCCTTAAAGTGGCCCGCCCTCAGGGCATCAGCTCAAGATTGTAGCTGAGCCCTTTGCGCGAACGCGAGCGGCGGCGGCGCGGGCGCGGCCGTCGCGCCGGTGCAGAATACGCTGCCATTCCAACTCGAAACAAGGAGTCTGCCCATGAGCATGCTGAAGGAATTCAAGGAGTTTGCCGTCAAGGGCAACGCGATGGATCTCGCCGTCGGAGTGATCATCGGCGCCGCGTTCGGCAAGATCGTCGACTCGATCGTGAACGACCTGATCATGCCTCTGGTCAGCAAGCTGTTCGGCGGGCTCGACTTCTCGAGCTACTACATCGCGCTGTCGGGGCAGCAGCCCGGGCTGTCGCTGGCCGACGCGAAGAAGGCGGGCGCGGTGTTCGCGTACGGCAACTTCATCACCGTGGTGCTGTACTTCATCATCCTGGCGTTCGTGATCTTCATCATGGTCAAGCAGATGAACCGACTGAAGAAGGAAGCGCCGCCGCCGGCGCCGGCCGAGCCGCCGGAAGACGTGGTGCTGCTGCGCCAGATCCGCGACAGCCTGAAGAAGTAGCGTGAACGTCACGCTCGGCCTGCCGCTGGTGCGCACCAGCCCGGACCACGGCACCGCGTTCGACATCGCCGGCAGCGGCCGCGCGAGCGCGGCCAGCCTGCTCGAGGCGATCCGCGTCGCGCGCCAGCTTTGCGAATGAAAAGCGGCCGCAGCCGTTGATCTACGTTCGCATGGCGCTACAGAATAAGTAGCGCGCGGCGGCGCCGGCTACTTCTTCAGGCTGTCGCGGATCTGACGCAGCAGCACGATGTCTTCCGGCGGCTCG
>JAFECV010000705.1 GCA_018241985.1 Pseudomonadota bacterium
GGCGCCGCGCTCAACCGCGAGCACTGGAAGCTGGCCGTGGTGCTGGCGCTCGCGCTCGCGATCGACGTGATGAAGCCGGCGTCGATCGCGTTCGTGATGCCGGGCATGGCGAACGAATACGGTATCACGATGTCGCGCGCGGGCTACCTCGCGTTGTCGGCGCTGGTCGGCACCGCGCTCGGCTCGCTCGTGTGGGGGCGCCTGGCCGACGTGTTCGGGCGGCGCGCCGCGATCCTGCTGTCGGCGATCCTGTTCATGGGCACCGCGATCTGCGGCACCATGCCGTCGTTCCGCTGGAACCTCGTGATGTGCTTCATGATGGGCGCGGCCGCCGGCGGCATGCTGCCGATCGCGTTCACGCTGATGGCCGAGACCGTGCCGGCGCGGCACCGCGGCTGGCTGCTGGTCGCGCTCGGCGGGGTCGGCACCTCGGCCGGCTACCTGGCCGCATCGGGCGCGGCGGCGCTGCTCGAACCCGCGTTCAGCTGGCGTGCGCTGTGGCTGCTGAACCTTCCGACCGGCGCGGTGATCGTGCTGCTGAACCGCTACATCCCCGAGTCGCCGCGCTTCCTCGCCAACGCCGGTCTGCACGAGCAGGCGCGCGCCGTGCTCGCGCGCTTTGCCGGACCGGCCGGGGCGCTGGCGCAGCAGGCCGACGGCGAAGCCGCGCCGGTCATGGAAATCCACCAGCCGCGCACCGGCCTGCGCCAGATGCTGCAAGGCCGCCACGCGCGCATCACGGTGGCGCTGATGGTCTGCGGCCTCGCGTGGGGCATGGTGAATTTCGGATTCGTGCTGTGGCTGCCCGCCGATCTGCGCAAGCTCGGGCTGGATGCGCGCGCGGCCAGCGCGTTGATGGCGCGCTCGGCGCTGCTGGCGATTCCGGGCATCGCGCTCGTGGTGTGGCTGTACCAGCGCTGGAGCAGCTTCAGGTCGCTGGTGCTGTTCGTGGCATTGACGGTGCTGGCGATGCTCGCCTTCGCGGCGATCGAGGTCGCCGATCTGCGTTCGCGCACGCTGGCGCTCGCCGCGACGGTGCTGCTGCTGGTGGCGATCAGCGGAGTGATCGCCACCATGATTCCCTATGCCGCCGAAATCTATCCGGTGCACCTGCGCGGCACCGGCTCGGGGCTGATCGCCGCCGGCTCCAAGGCCGGCGGCATCCTGGGCGCGGCGCTGGGCGTCGCCGGCGTGTTCGACGGCTTTCTCGTGTCGGCACTGGCGATCGCGGCGCCAATGACGATCGCAGGCGTACTGCTGTGGCGCGGCGGCGTCGAGACCAGCGGGCACGACCTGGAGGCGATCCAGCGGCGGCTGAAGAGCCCGTGATACGGTTTTGCCTTCAAACGCATAACCGCGTTGGGGCGCCTTGGCCAGTGCC
>JAFECV010000706.1 GCA_018241985.1 Pseudomonadota bacterium
CCGCTGGGTGGCCTTGCAGGCCGCCGCGGCGCCAGAGGCACCGCCTCTTCGGGCCGTCCAAGCCTGCGCAGGCAGGCTTGGAGCCGCGGCCCTCAGCCCCCTTGAGGGGGTTGGCGAAGCGGAACGAAGTCCGCGAAGACTGGGGGTGTTTCATTTCAGTGCTTCCCTCCCTTGGCCATCGTGCGGCGCGCGGCCTCGGCGATCTGCGCGCTGCCGGGGATGTACAGGTCTTCCAGCGCCGGCGAGAACGGCACCGGCGTGTGCGGCGGCGCGACCATCTGGATCGGCGCCTTCAGGGCCTCGAACGCCTGCATCGCCACCTGCGCCGCGATGTCGGTCGCGATGTTGCAGCGCGGGCTGGCCTCGTCCACCACGACCAGCCGACCGGTGTTCGCCACCGACTCCAGCACGGTGTCGATGTCCAGCGGCGAGAGCGTGCGCAGATCGACCACCTCGGCCTCGATGCCTTCCTTGGCGAGCGTTGCGGCCGCTTCCAGCGCGCGGTGCACCATCAGCCCGTACGTGACGATCGACACATGCTTGCCGTCGCGCACGATGCTGGCTTCGCCGAACGGGATCGCGTACGAGTTTTCCGGCACCTCGCCTTCGAGGCCGTACAGGTTCTTGTGCTCGCAGAAGATCACCGGGTCGTTGTCGCGGATCGACTGGATCAGCAGGCCCTTGGTGTCGTACGGCGTGCTCGGGCACACCACCTTCAAGCCCGGGATGTGGGTGAACAGCGGCGTGAGCATCTGCGAGTGCTGCGCGGCGGCGCGAAAGCCCGCGCCGACCATGCAGCGGATCACGACCGGCGTCTCGGCCTTGCCGCCGAACATGTAGCGGAACTTGGCCGCCTGGTTGTAGATCTGGTCGAAGCACACGCCCATGAAGTCGATGAACATCAGCTCGGCGATCGGGCGCATGCCGCAGGCGGCGGCGCCGATCGCCGCGCCGACGTAGGCCGATTCCGACAACGGCGTGTCGAGCAGCCGGTCGCCGTGCTTCGCGTACAACCCCTTGGTCACGCCGAGCACGCCGCCCCAGGCGTCCTTCTCGCCGTCGGCGCCGGCGCCGCCGACGATGTCCTCGCCGAGCATGATCACGCTCGGGTCGCGGGTCATTTCCTGGTCGATCGCCTCGTTGATCGCCAGCTTCATGCTGAGTTTGCGGGCCATGTTGAAGTCTCCTTGTGGTTTCGCGGGTTCAATAGCTCACGTAGACGTCGGTGGTCAGGTCGGCGGCCTGCGGCAGCGGCGCCGCCTTTGCCTCCTGCACGGCGCGCTCGATCAGTGCGCCGACCTCCTTGTCGATCGCGTCCAGTTCCGCCTGGCTGACCACGCCGGCCTCGGTGACGCGGCGGCTGAAGGTTTTC
>JAFECV010000707.1 GCA_018241985.1 Pseudomonadota bacterium
GCACCATGCCGGGCCGCGCCAGCAGCGGCTCCAGCACCGCCCATTCGCGCGCCGAGAGGTTCACCGGTTCGCCGTTGACGCTGGCTTCGCGCGTCGCCGGGTCGAGGGAGAGGGTGCCGTTGCCGAGCAGCGGCGCCGCCGCACCGCCCTTGCGCCGAAGCACCGCGCGCATCCGCGCCAGCAACTCGGCCATCTCGAACGGCTTGACCACGTAGTCGTCCGCGCCGCCGTCGAGCCCGCGCAGCCGGTCGTCCAGTTCGTCGCGCGCGGTGACGATGACGAGCGGCACCGGATTGCCGCGGGCGCGCAAGGCGGTCAGCACCTCGAGCCCATCCTTGCTGGGCAGGCCGAGATCGAGCAGCACCAGGTCGTAGTGCGCGTCGGCGAGCGTGTTCAGCGCGGTCTGGCCGTTGCGGACCCAGTCGACCGCGTACGACGCGTCGCGCAGCGCGCTCCGCACCGCGTCGCCGATCATCGGATCGTCCTCGACCAGCAGGATTCTCATCAAACGCGTTCTGCTGCGCCGGAGCCTGGCGCCGGATCAGTGGCCAGCCCCCTGCCGCGCCGGCTGCTGCCGAAACAGCAGCACCGCGAGCAGGATGAACAGGAACAGCGCCGCCGACGCCACGTAACGGCTCAGGTCGAGTCCGCCCAGGCTGTGCGGCTTGTCGAGGAAATCGCCGACGGTCGCGCCTAGCGGGCGCGTCAGGATGAACGTGGTCCAGAACAGCGCGGTGCGCGAGATCGAGGTCCAGAAGTAGGCCGCCGCGACCAGCACCAGCAGCGCGCAGAACACCAGCGCCGCGCCGTCGAAGCCGAAGCCGACGGTCGACGCCATCCAGTCGCCGAGAGCCGTGCCCAGCGTCTGCGAGAACATGATCGTGATCCAGTAATGCAGCTCGGCGCGCGGCGTGTTCACCGTGTCGACCGACACCGTGCCCAGCGCGCGCTGCCAGACGAACAGCGAGATCAGCAGCAGCGCGAGCAGCAGCGTGGAGCCGCCGGCGTAGCCGATGCCGAGCGACCGGTCGCAGAAGTCGGCCATCGTGGTGCCGACCGTGGTGGTCGCGATGATCGTCGCCCAGTACAGCAGCGGATGAAAGCGCTTCGCGCGGATCTGCGCGGCGACCATGATCAGGAACAGCGCCGCGAAGATCAGCGTGCCGACGAGATAGCCGAGCCCCATCGACATCGTGACCGCGTCGCCGCCGGTCTCGCCGAGCGTGGTCGCCGCGATCTTGATGATCCAGAAACCCAGCGTGACCTGCGGGACCTTGGCGAGTGCGGTGGTGAATTCGTCGTTCATGGTTGGGGGGATGGATGCCTTGATCGGTTCGGCGGATACCGCGAGTTTGCGCCGAGCGACTTAGCC
>JAFECV010000708.1 GCA_018241985.1 Pseudomonadota bacterium
TCTACACCCTGACCGACGAGGCGCCGCTCCTCGCGACCTGCGCCTTCCTGCCGGTGATCCGGGCCTTCACCAACGCGGCCGGCGTCGAGGTGGCCGAGAGCGACATCTCGGTGGCCGCGCGCGTGCTGGCGCAGTTCCCCGAGCGGCTCAAGCCCGAGCAGCGCGTGCCCGACAACCTTGCCGAGCTGGGCAAACTGACCCTCGAGCCCGACACCAACATCATCAAGCTGCCGAACATCAGCGCGTCGGTGTCGCAGCTGGTGGCCTGCATCAAGGAGCTGCAGGCCAAGGGCTACGCGATTCCCGACTTCCCCGAGAACCCGAAGACCGACGAAGAAAAAGACATCCGCGCACGCTACAACAAATGCATCGGCAGCGCGGTGAACCCGGTGCTGCGCGAGGGCAACTCGGACCGCCGCGCCCCGCGTGCGGTGAAGGAATACGCGCGCAAGCACCCGCATTCGATGGCCGAGTGGAGCCAGGCCTCGCGCAGCCACGTCTCGCACATGCACCACGGCGACTTCTACAGCGGCGAGAAGTCGATGACGCTGGACAAGGCGCGCGACGTGAAGATGGAGCTGATCACCAAGAGCGGCAAAACGATCGTGCTGAAACCGAAGGTGCACCTGCTCGACGGCGAGGTCATCGACAGCATGTTCATGAGCAAGAAGGCGCTGCTCGACTTCTACGAGAAAGAGATCGAGGACGCGCGCAAGACCGGCGTGATGTTCTCGCTGCACGTGAAGGCGACGATGATGAAGGTCTCGCACCCCATCGTGTTCGGCCACTGCGTGCGCATCTTCTACAAGGACGCGTTCGAGAAGCACGCCAAGCTGTTCGACCAACTCGGCGTGAACGTCAACAACGGCATGGTCGACCTGTACAACAAGATCGCGAGCCTGCCCAAGAGCGTGCAGGACGAGATCAAGGCCGACCTGCACGCCTGCCACGAGCACCGCCCGGAACTGGCGATGGTCGACTCGGCCAAGGGCATCACCAACTTCCATTCGCCGAACGACGTGATCGTCGACGCATCGATGCCCGCGATGATCCGCAACGGCGGCAAGATGTACGGCGCCGACGGGCGCCTGAAGGACGTGAAGGCGGTGATGCCCGAGAGCACGTTCGCGCGCATCTACCAGGAGATGATCAACTTCTGCAAGTGGCACGGCGCGTTCGACCCGAAGACCATGGGCACGGTGCCGAACGTCGGGCTGATGGCGCAGCAGGCCGAGGAATACGGCTCGCACGACAAGACCTTCGAGATTCCGGAAGACGGCGTCGCCAACATCACCGACATCGCGACCGGCGAAGTGCTGATGACGCAGAACGTCGAGCAAGGCGACATCTGGCGCATGTGCCAGGTCAAAGA
>JAFECV010000709.1 GCA_018241985.1 Pseudomonadota bacterium
AATCCTCCCGTCGCAGAAATTCATGGCCGCACCCGGTCAAAACCTCGACGAGAAGGCGAAGGCCTTCGCCGAGCACCCGATCGGCACCGGTCCGTTCATGATCACCGAATGGCAGCGCGGCGTGGTGATGAAGCTCGCGCGCAACCCCTACCACTGGCGGATGGCCCCGGACGGCAAACCGTTCCCGTATCTCGACGCGCTGGAGTTTCCGGTGATCCCGGACGACGCAACGCGCCTGCTGAAGCTGAAGGCGGGAGAACTGCAGGGCAGCGAGTTTATTCCCTATGCGCGCGTGGCCGAGCTGAAGGCGGATCCCGCCCTGGACATGCAGCTCTGGCCGTCGACGAAGATCAACTATCTCACCATGAACGTGCGGCCGACCCTGAAGGACGGCTCGCCCAATCCGCTCAGCAACGTGAAAGTCCGCCGGGCCATCAACCATGCCGTGAACAAGGACGCGCTCATCGCGGTTACCACGCGCGGCCTTGGAACGCCGATGAAGTCGATGATGTCGTCGAAGACGCCGTTGATGGATGGCAGCGCGCCACCCTATCCGTACGACGTGGCGAAGGCGAAGCAGTTGCTCGCGGAGTCCGGCGTTGCACCCGGCTTTGAGCTGTCCTGCATGACGCTGGCGGGGAGCGCCGACGAGATCAGCAACATGACCGCGATCCAGCAGATGCTTGGGGTCATCGGGATCAAGCTGAAGATCGAGCTGCTCGACAACGCCACGCGCAACGCCCGCTACAAATCGGCCGACTTCCAGATGCGCAACGCGCTGTGGACCGACGACCTGGCCGATCCCAGCGAGATCGCCTCCTACATCCTTTATTCGCCCACCGTGCAGTCGCTGCATTCAGGATGGAAGAGCGAACGCGTCGACTCTCTATTCCTCGCGAGCCAGGAGGAAATCGACGTCGACAAGCGGCGCGCCCAGTACAAGGAAATGCAGGACATCTACAAGGCTGACGCGCCGATGGTGTTCATGTACGAGTCACCCTATCCGGTCGCCTTCCGCAAGAACGTGAAGGGCTATGTGCAAATCCCGCTTGGCAACAACTACTTCGACGAAGTGTATCTCGAGGGTTGATGCGCTTTCGTGATGGGGCCCGCGGACGATGAGCCGCGGCGCTTGGCTGTGCGGCCGCCTGCTGCAGATCGTCCCTACCTTCCTGATGATCGGCGTGGCCGCGTTCCTTCTGGCGCGGGCGCTGCCTGGCAACGCCGTGCTGGCGATGCTCGGCGACCGCGCCAGCGATGCGACGATCGCGCGGCTGTCGCAGCAACTCGGCCTCGACCGGTCGATCAGCTGGCAGCTTTGGGCCTACCTGCAGGCAGTGGCGCACGGCGATTTCGGCACATCCTTCGCGT
>JAFECV010000070.1 GCA_018241985.1 Pseudomonadota bacterium
CTCGTGGCTCGCGCTCAAGGTGCTGCCGCTGTGCATTCCGCTCGCGGGCCTCTTGAAGAACCGGATGTACACCTACCGCTGGGTCAGCCTGCTGGTGTGGCCGTACTTTGCCGAAGGCGTGGTGCGCGCGACAAGTGATCGCGCACCGAGCGCGTGGCTCGCCGTCGTCGAGATCGCGCTGTGCCTGCTGCTGTTCACCGCCTGCGCGCTGCACGTGCGGATCCGGCTGAAGGGCGCGCGCACCGCCGCGAGCGCCGCCCCGGCCAGCACTTCGCACGCCTGAATCCGAAAAGTAGCTCGAACCGCATGCGATGAAGCCGCAGACCGAAGCGCTGATCGAGACGCTGCGCCGCACGGTCGGGCCGGCCCATGTGCTCACCGACGGCGACCTGACGGCATGGGAGAAGGACTGGCGGCGCCGCGTGCGCGGCAAGGCGCTGGCGGTGGTGCGACCGGCGACCACGGCGCAGGTCGCGCAAGTGGTGCGCGCCTGCGCGGCTGCCGGCGCAGCGATCGTGCCGCAGGGCGGCAACACCGGGCTCGTGGTCGGCTCGACCCCGGACGCGAGCGGCACCCAGGTCGTGCTGAGCCTGACGCGGATGAATGCGGTGCGCGCGGTCGACCCGGCGAACCTGACGCTGACCGCCGAGGCCGGCTGCGTGCTGCAGGCGGTGCAGCTGCGCGCCGAGGAGAGCGGGCTGCTGTTCCCCTTGAGTCTCGCGGCCGAAGGCAGCTGCACGATCGGCGGGAACCTCGCGACCAACGCCGGCGGCACCCAGGTGCTGCGCTACGGCAACACGCGCGAGCTGTGCCTGGGGCTGGAAGTGGTCACCGCGCAGGGCGAGGTCTGGGACGGACTCACCGGCCTGCGCAAGGACAACACCGGCTACGACCTGCGCGACCTGTTCATCGGCTCGGAAGGCACGCTCGGCGTGATCACCGCCGCGACGCTCAAACTCCATCCGCTGCCGGCCGCACGCCTGACGGCCTGGGCGGCGCTGCCGTCGCTGGCCGCAGCGGTGGCGCTGCTGGCGCTCGCGCAGCGCCGGCTCGGCGCCGGTCTGACCGGGTTCGAAGTGATGAACCGCTTTGCGCTTGACCTCGTCGCGCGCCACTTTCCGCAGCTGCGCCAGCCGCAGCTGCAAGATGCGCCGTACTGCGTGCTGCTGGAGGCGTCGGACCACGAATCCGAGGCGCATGCGCGCGCGCAGTTCGAGCAGTTGCTGGAAAGCGCACTCGATGACGGCTGCGCGCTCGACGCGGTGGTCGCGGAAAGCCTCGCGCAGGCGCGCGAACTCTGGCATCTGCGCGAGAGCATTCCGCTCGCCCAGGCCGAAGAAGGGCTGAACATCAAGCACGACATCTCGCTGCCGGTGTCCCGCATCCCGGCGTTCTGCACGGCGACCGACGCACAGCTCGCGCAGGCGATCCCCGGCGTGCGGCTGGTGAACTTCGGCCACCTGGGCGACGGCAACCTGCACTACAACGTGCAGGCGCCCGAAGGTGTCGATGCCGCGGCTTTCCTGCAGGGCGAAGAAGCGCGGATCAACGCGCTGGTGTTCGACGCGGTGCAAGCGCATGGCGGCTCGATCTCGGCCGAGCACGGCGTCGGCAGCCTGAAGGTGCACGAACTCGAGCAGCGCAAATCGCCGGTCGCGCTCGCACTGATGCGCGCCATCAAGCAGGCGCTCGATCCCCGGAACCTGATGAATCCCGGCCGCGTGCTGCGGGAACCGGCGCAATGAAACGGCCGGCCGATGCCGCCCTGCCCGCGCCCGAGCTCGACGTGGCGCAATGGTTCAACGCCGATGCGCCCTTGACGCTGGCCGGCCTGCGCGGCAAGGTCGTGCTGCTGCACGCGTTCCAGATGCTGTGCCCGGCCTGCGTGCGGCTGGCCATGCCGCAGGCGCAGCAGGTGCACGAGCAGTTCGCCGGCCCCGATCTTGCGGTAGTCGGCCTGCACACGGTGTTCGAGCACCACGAGGCGATGCAGCCGGTGTCGCTGGCCGCGTACATCCACGAGAACCGGCTGCGCTTTCCGATCGCCGTGGATCGGCCGGACGGCCACGGCGGCATTCCGGCGACGATGCGCGCCTACGGCATGCAGGGCACGCCGACGCTGATCCTGATCGACCGCCAGGGGCGGCTGCGCCAGCATGCGTTCGGCCACGTGCCGGACCTCGCGCTGGGCGCGGCGCTCGGCACGCTGCTGGCCGAGACCTGAGCCCTCCCCGGCCCCGCGCGCGGCCCCGTTCAATCCTTCGTGATGCCGGCGCAGCTCGCGCCGAGCCAGTGGCTACGGCCTTCGATGTGCGTCTTGCCGCCGCCCTGCATCTGCCCGTCCCCGGTCATCACCACGTTCTCGGGGTTGGTCGCCTCGACGGTCATGTGCATCCTCATTGTTTGCGGTGCCGTGCCGCAGGTGGTGTCGAGTTCGACCTTGGTGCTCGACTTCGACAGCACTTTCTGGCTGCATTCGTGGTTGTCGTCCTGCTTCTTGAGCCATTGGTCTTCGTCGAGATCCTTCTGCGCCACGCAGTATTTGTGGGTGTGCGTGCGCGGCTGGCCCGAGCGGGCGCGCATCGCCTGCTCCATCGCCGCGCGCCGCTCGGGCGGCAGCTTGGCCAGCATGTCGGACGGAATCATCATGCCGGTGGTCGTGGTGGTCGTGGTGGACTCCCAGGCGCCGGTCTTCACGTTGATCGACGTGGCCTGCGCCACGCTCGCGGCCAGCGCAAGCGCGCCGGCGCCGGCATAGAGAAACAGCTTGGTCGTGGACATGGTCGCTCCTTTGCGCGGGGGGTGAAAACTCATTCGTTCGCGTCGCCGAGCACGCGCTCGATGCGGCGGTCCGGCAGCAACCAGATCAGCGCGACCGCGACGTACAGCAACTGGGCCAGCCAGGCCGCGCGCGTCGCAAGGACGATGCCGGCCAGATAGAACAGCGGCGAGGCCTTGCCCTTCCAGTCGCCGCCGACCGCGCGCCGCAGCAGCGAGTCCGATCCCTGGGCGGCGATGATGGTCGATTGCAGGATCCAGTACGCGACCGCCGCCATCAGCAGCACCATGCCGTAGGCGATCGACGGCGCGGCGGCGAAATGGTTCTCGCCCATCCACCCGGTGGCGAACGGGAACAGCGACAGCCAGAACAGCAGGTGCAGATTGGCCCAGAGCATGGGCCCGGTGACGCGGCCCGTCGCCTGCAGCATGTGGTGATGGTTGTTCCAGTAGATGCCGACGTAGACGAAGCTGAGCACGTAGCTCAGGAACACCGGCACGAGCGGCGCCAGCGCATCCAGCGTCTCGCCGTGCGGCACCTTGAGCTCGAGCACCATGATCGTGATGATGATCGCGATCACGCCGTCGCTGAACGCCTCGAGTCTGCCCTTGCCCATCCTGCCTCACTCTGCCCCGGAAACCCTCTCGGCCCGCAGATTGCGCCGGCGGTCGGGAAAAAGCAAGCTGCTCAGGGCGCCGCCTGCTTCACTCGTAGTGCGTCCACATCCGCAGCACGCGCACCGTGCGTTCCTTCTCGAATACCTCGTAGACCAGCCGATGCTGGATGTTGATGCGGCGCGAATAAGCGCCGGCGAGGTCCCCGACGAGTTTCTCGTAGGCGGGAGGATTCCGGAATGGATCGTCGGCCAGGACTTCGAGAAGTGCTTCGGCCTTCTCCCTCAGACCCGCGGCCGAGAGCTTCTTTGCATCCTTTAGCGCGTGCCTGGCATAGACGACGGTCCGCTTCACCAACGAACCGCCTTGGCGCTCTTGGCCAAAGGCTCGGCCATGCCCTTTTTGATGGACTCCCGCATGCCGGGGACCGACAGAAGATAGAGGGTTTCCTGGATCGCCTGCCAGTCGTCGGCCGAGACCAGCACTGCGCTGCTTCGCTTGCCGGAGATCAGGATCGGCTGATGGGATTCGGAAGCCTGGTCGATGAGCCGGTACAGACCGGCGCGCGCTTCGCTGGCGGTGACGAGTGTGGCCATGGTGCTCTCCTGGAACCCATAAGCGTACGTTAAAACGTACATATTGTCAACATCAGCCGCGCCAAGCGCCCCCAGGATTCCCGGATCGTTCCGACTGCAGACTCAACCGGTCAATGGCCGATCTCGAAGGCCGCCCACAGCAGCCCCAGCAGCAGCACGATGGCCGACGCGATGGCGTAGCGGACGGTGCGGCGGTATTCGGCCGGAGCATCGTCTTCGAGCCGCAGCGACCGGAACAGCGCGACGATCTGCAGCACGATCGCCACGACCAGCGGAACGGTCGCGACGACGGCTCGCCAGGACCATTCGCCGGAGGCCTCGAAGCTCCAGAAACGCAAGAAGGCGAGCGAGAAACCGAGCAGCACCGTGATCGCGGTGATGATGCCTTGCCGGTACCCTTGCGGGATGCCGCGGCCCGGTGCGTCGGCTGCGGATTTGCCGGGGCGCTCGCTTTCGTGGTTGTCGGCCATAGGAGCTCCATCGTACTCACGATCCAGTCCGCGCTTGTGCAGAACGGCACGGGTCGCGCTCGCCTGCGACCCACTTTGCGCAGCCGCAGCCCGGGCGAAGTGGCCATTTGCGCAGACGCAATGCGCATACAATTCACGCATCGTCATCCAAGGAGTGCGCCATGCTCCCCTCTGCCAAGACCCCGAAGAAGGCCACCAACCTGTCGCTCAACGCCGAGGTGCTGAAGATGGCCAAGGATCTGGGCATGAACATCTCGCAGACGGTGGATGCGCTGCTGGCCGAAGAGGTCAAGCGCCGCTACTGGGAGAAGTGGCGCGACGACAACCGGGAGGCGTTCGCGGCCTACAACGAGCGCATTCGCCGCGAGGGGCTGCCGCTGGCCAGGTACCGCAGCTTCGGCCGCAGCCTGGGTGACGGCAAGGTCGCCGATGCCACGCACAAGGCGGTCTGAGCCGATGGCGCGCTTCGACGTGTACCCCAACCCGGACAACGACGATCGGGCCACTGTGCCTTACTTCCTCGATGTGCAGAACACGTTCATCGAAGTCGAGACGCGCGTGGTGATACCGCTGCACGCGGTCAGCCGATTCGAGGGGGCTGTGCGCAATCTCAACCCGGAACTGGTGGTACAGGGCAAACGCGTCGTCTTGAACACGGTGGCGCTTGGCGCCGTCCCGTCCAACGAGCTGCGCCGCCCCGTGGCCAATCTCGCTTCGCATCACCCCCTTATCCAGGAAGCTCTCGACACACTGCTCGGGGGCTATTGACATGCCGACCCGCCCCGTCCGCTCCCAGTACGAAGACTTCATGCGCCACGTGGCGACGCACGGCGTTGCGAAGAGCGACCGCACCGGCACCGGCACGAAGAGTGTGTTCGGCTACCAGATGCGCTTCGACCTGGGCGAAGGCTTTCCGCTGGTGACCACGAAGAAGGTGCACCTCAAGTCCATCATCCATGAGCTGCTGTGGTTCCTGCAGGGCTCGGGCAACAACAACTGGCTGAAAGAGCGCGGCGTCACGATCTGGGACGAATGGGCCGACCCGGCAACGGGCGACCTGGGCCCGGTGTATGGCGTGCAGTGGCGCTCATGGCCGACGCCGGACGGCGGGCACATCGACCAGATCGCCGAGGTCATCCGCACGCTGAAAGCCAACCCCGATTCGCGCCGCATCATCGTGAGCGCCTGGAACGTGGCCGACCTGCCGAAGATGGCGCTCGCGCCCTGCCACGCGTTCTTCCAGTTCTACGTCGCGCCGGCTACCGAGACCGGAGGCCGGGGGCGGCTGAGCTGCCAGCTTTACCAGCGCAGCGCCGACATCTTCCTCGGCGTGCCGTTCAACATCGCGAGCTACGCGCTGCTGACGCTGATGGTCGCGCAGCAGTGCGACCTCGATGCGGGCGACTTCGTCTGGACCGGCGGCGACTGCCACATCTACGACAACCATGCCGAGCAGGTCGCGCTGCAACTCTCCCGCGCGCCCTACCCGTATCCCCTGCTCCACATCAAGCGCCGGCCGGCGTCGATCTTCGAGTACGCGTACGAGGACTTCGAGGTGCTCGATTACCAACATCACCCCGCCATCAAGGCACCGGTGGCGGTGTGAGGCTGAACCTGATTCTGGCGCGCGCGGCCAATGGCGTGATCGGTGCGCAAGGCACGATGCCCTGGCACCTGCCGGAAGACCTCGCGCACTTCAAGCGCGTCACGCAGGGCCACCCGGTGATCATGGGGCGGCGCACCTGGGACTCGCTGCCTTTGAAGTTCCGGCCGCTGCCCGGGCGCGAGAACATCGTCGTCACGCGCCAGAAAGATTGGCATCAAATCGGCGCCAAGCCATTTACCGACCTTCACAGTGCGCTACGATTTTGCGAGCAGTACGACGAGGTCTGGGTGATCGGCGGCGCACAGCTCTACGCGCAGGCGCTGCCGCTGGCCACGCGCGCGGTGGTCACCGAGATCGCGCAGGACTTCGAAGGCGACGCCCACGCGCCGCGGTTCGGCCCGGAATGGAAAGAAGTGGCACGCGAGCCGCATGTCGCGGCCTCGGGCCTCGCCTACAGCTTCGTCACATTGGAACGCGGCTGAGCCGCCGGCGGGCCGAAGCCCGCCGGCGGCTCATTCAACTACAACAGCCGACTACAGCCGCTCGAACACCGCGGCGATGCCCTGCCCGCCGCCGATGCACATCGTCACCAGCGCATAGCGGCCGTTGATGCGCTGCAGCTCGTACAGCGCCTTGGTCGCGAGGAACGCGCCCGAGCAGCCGATCGGGTGCCCGAGCGCGATGGCGCCGCCGTTCGGGTTCGTCTTCTTCATGTCGAGTTCGAGCCCGCGCGAAACCGCGATCGCCTGCGCGGCAAACGCCTCGTTCGACTCGATCACGTCCATCTGCGCGAGCGTGACGCCGCCCTTCTTGAGCGCCATCTTCGACGCCGGGATCGGCCCCTCGCCCATGATCTCGTTCGGCACGCCGGCCACCGCGTACGACACGAGCCGCGCGAGCGGCTTGTAGCCGGCCGCCTGCGCGACGCTCGCGTCGGCGAGCACGAAGAACGCCGCGCCGTCGTTGATGCCGGACGCGTTGCCGGCGGTCACGGTGCCGTCCTTCTTGAACGCCGGCTTCATCTTCGCGAGCGTCTCCATCGTGGTGCCGGGCTTCACGTGTTCGTCGGTGTCGACCACCACCTCGCCCTTGCGGGTCTGCTTCACGATCGGCACGATCTGCGACTTGAAGCGGCCCTCCTTGATCGCGGCCGCGGCGCGGCGGTGCGACTCGACCGCGAGCGCGTCCTGCTCCTCGCGCGTGATCTTCCACTTGACCGCGAGGTTCTCGGCGGTGATGCCCATGTGGCCGACGCCGAACGGGTCGGTCAGCGTTGCGACCATCATGTCGACCAGCTTGGTGTCGCCCATGCGCGCGCCGCTGCGCATCGCGGTCGACAGATACCCGCCGCGGCTCATCACCTCGACCCCGCCGCCGATGCCGTAGTCGCAGTCGTCGAGCAGGATGTTCTGCGCGGTGGTCACGATGCCCTGCAGCCCGGACGAACAGAGGCGATTCACCGCCATCGCGACCGACTCCATCGGCAGCCCGGCCTGGATCGCCGCGACGCGCGCGACGTAGGGGAAGCGGCTCTCGGTCGGAATGGTGTTGCCGACCGTCACGTAGTTGATCAGCTTCGGATCGACGCCGGAGCGTTTCACCGCCTCCTTCATCACGGTGCCCGCGAGTTCCGCCGGCTCGATGTCGGCCAGCGAACCGCCGAAGCTGCCGATCGCCGAACGTGCTGCACCCAGCACCACCACGTCACGCTTGCTCATGCTCCATCTCCTTGACAAAAGAATCGATCGGTGACCGCGCTGCGGGCGGGCGCCCGCCCGCGCGCTGCCACGCTACTTCGGTTGCATCATTTTCCTGATTTCCTCGACGCTCTGCGTCGCGCGCTGGCTGATGCCGGCCACCATGTCGGACTGCGACTTGCATGCCATCTCGGCCAGCGTCTTCATGTCGTTCAGCGCCTTGGTCCAGGCCTCGCGCGCGAGTTCGGTCTGCCGGGTCGGATCGGTCAGGCCGCCGGTCGCGGCGTTCTGCATCGCCTGCTGGATCCCGTGCATCGCCTCGGTCAGCATTTCGGTCTGCTTCTGCGCGATCGCCTGCAGCGACGCGTACGCGGCCTTGTTCGCCTCGACCAGCGCCTCGACGTCCTTGCGGCGCGCCTCCATCAGCGCCGACATGTCGACGCCGGGCAGCTTGAACTGCTCCATCAGCTTCGTCACGTCGCCGAACGGGTTGAGGGCGGCTGAATCCTTGGAATCCTTTGCCATGACATTGCTCCTTTTGGTACGGGTGGTCGGGATGCGAAAGGGTCCGAGCCCCTCGGCGCCGCACGCGAGCGGCGAAGGCCTCTCGGATCATTATCGCTCGCAAAAGCGGCCGCGCCGCCGCGCCCTCAGCCTTTGGGCCGGAGCTTGAGCCGGATCAAGTTCGGCAGCGGCACCGAGCGCCTGAGCACGTCCTCGCCGAGCCAGAGCGCGCTGCGCCGGGCGCGCGCGGCGACCCGGTCCAGCGGCATCTGCTGGTAGTCGTCGTTGAACACCTCGAAGCTGTAATCGCCCCGGTAGCCCAGCGCGTGCAGCCGGGTCACCCAGTCCGCGACCTGCTCGCTGTGCACCCCCTCGCCGGGGAACACGCGGAAATGCCGCGCGGTGCTGATGCGCTCCTCCACCGAGCGCACCTCCTGCCACATGAAGTCG
>JAFECV010000710.1 GCA_018241985.1 Pseudomonadota bacterium
AGACCAGTTTCACCTACGAACTGGGGACGGCACGCAGTCGCTTCACCTTGGTTGGCGCTGGATGGAGCAAACTGACCTTGAACTCGGGGGTGAGCTCCGGGTGCGCCTTTACCGGAAATCAGGGCTAGATAACCTTTCTCTGTGGCCGACTCTGGGCTGAGTTCACCTTGGTTGGTGAGTGCCGGGGCTACTTGTCCTCGCTGCACGCACTGAACATTTGGTGCGCCCCCTGCTCCGTGGCGGTCGAGCATCACTGTGGCGGCCTCAAGTCGGAAGGCCCGATTCAGGCAGCTCGGGATGTTCGGCTCGGCGCCTCGCCTGCGGGCGCGGCTATCGCTCGTCAGCGCGTGGTGCCGTCGGTTGGCACCTGAGAAGACTGCGCTTTCAGCACGGCTTCCTTACTCGCCGCAGGACAGCACTTCACAAGGAAACACCGACACCGACTGAATGCAATCGGCAATGCGCGTACCTGCGCAAGAACCGCTGCAGCAACTGCTCGCTCACCCGTTGCCGCATTTCAAAGACGACCTCGCGGCCTTGGCGTCGAAGCCGCCAAGGCGGCGAAAAAGACGCAGGATGCGGGCGCCAGTTCCATGCAACGTCCAGCGTTTGCCGACATCGGCGCAGATCCACCAGATTCAAGACATAGAGGCTGTAGACCTGACACTCGGCGACCCGCTGGACCAGTTCCTCGTACATCGGCAGCCACTCGTTGTAAAGCGGACTCCGAGCTGAGACCGGACGTGCGCCTGGAAGCACCTCCTCCTGCATCCCCAGCGCGACGGCCGTGCGCGCAAAAGCTGCGCTGCACGTGTCCATCGGCGTCGAGATGGGCGCTCTACTGCGAGAACTTGCCATGAAGTAAGGGGCCGCCGGCACGTCCAGCGTGTTTCCACTCGCCTTGAGGCATGCCTGGATGTTTTCAAAGGCCGCGACGCGGGCCGCGTATGCGAGCTCGTTCACCCGTTCAATTGGCAAGGGCTCGTTCGCTGCAATAACGCGTGTCGTCGCCGCAAACCAACGCACTCCTGGCGTCACTCCCGCCGGCCACGACCGGTGTGCAGCGCACGCGACGAGCGTGGTGCGATCCGCTGCCAGCAATTCATGGGCGGTCAGATCCGACCTGAAGGGCGCGAGTTCGGCTTTCGATTCGGCCTTCAGTGCAGCCGCCAGACGCCCAAAGACACCGTGCTCGTCGTCAGGCCCGAGTTCGCGCCGGGCGCGCAGAGCATCCATCGGTGCGAACGGGAACGAACAGTGGGGACAGAAGTTTTGGTGGGTGGCGATGGACACTGGTTCGAGGTTGATCGGCTTCTCGCACTGAGGGCAGCCCTGACGCAAGGGTGCGCGGTGCAGCGGGCAGCACCGGG
>JAFECV010000711.1 GCA_018241985.1 Pseudomonadota bacterium
CGAAGGGCTGCAGCGTGATTGCGGTGCCCAGCGGGTTGATCAAGCCCATGCCCAGCAGGAACACGGTCAGTGCCCCCGAGAAGAAATAGACCTCCTGCGGGCCGGCCAGCAGGGCGATGCTGCCGGCGAACGCGACGACGATCCCGGCCCGGGCCGCCCGCGTCGTTCCCCACCGGTGCGCCAGCCTCGGCGCCAGCAGGCCGGCGCCGAACACCACGAAGACGGTGGACGCGAAGAACAACGCCAGCCCGAACGGCGAGAAGCCGAAGCCCTCCATCAGGATGGCTGGCGCCATCGCGAAGAACATGTACAGCGAGCCGATAACCAGGCTCACCGCCAGCGCGGGCGCGATGAACCGGCGGTCGAGCAGCAGTTGCCAGTAGGTTCCCGCCACGGCCGGGAGGGAGAGCGCCGTGCGCCGCTCGGCATGATGCGTCTCGCCCAGGCGGGCCACATAGTGGATGCCCTGCAGCACCGCCAGCAGGCCCACCACCCAGAAGGTCGCTCGCCAGCCCAGCAAGCTGTTGAACGCGCCGCCCACCAGCGGCGAGAAGCCCGGCGCCGCGGCCATGGCCACCATGATCAGCGAGAGCGCGCGGGCGAGCGCCTCCCTGTCGAACAGGTCGCGTGCGATGGCGCGCGACAGCACGGACGTGGCACACACGCCCAGCGCCTGCACGACACGCCCGGCGATGAGCTGAGGCAGGTTGGTCGCCAGCGCGCAGACGACGCTGCCCGCAAAGAAAGTGAACAGGCCGCACAGCACCAGCGGTCCGCGGCCGAAGCGGTCCGACAGCGGGCCGACGAAGAGCTGACCCACGGCAAAGGCCACGAAGAAAGTCCCGAGCGTCGCGCTCAGGTCCTTCACCGAGGTGCCCAGGTCGGCCCCCATATCGGGGAAAGCGGGCAGGATGATGTTGGTGGCCAGCGATCCCAACGCGGCCAAGCCGGCGAGCAACAGCAGCAACTCGCCCGTCAACGGTCTTTGGGGATCACTCGGCGGCTGCATCGTCCGAACCGTCGTTGAGGCATTCGATGCAGGCATCCAGCAGTTCGTGGAGGGCGGCCACACGCTCCACGCCCAGGCGCTCGTTCAGCGCCATCTGCGCTGCTTTCCAGGCGCGCTGCCCTTCGGCGCGCTTCGCGTGGCCCGCAGCGGTTGCCTCGACCAGCCGGCTGCGCGCATCGTCGCCCGCGCCGACGGTCAGCCAGCCCTGTGCCGCCATCGGTTGCAGGTTGCGTGTCAGCGTCGACGGATCCATCTGCATGCGCCTCGCCAGGTCGCCCGGTCGGATCGGGCCGAGCTTGACGACGTGTGAAAGCAGCGCGTACTGCGTGTTCTTCAGGCCGGCCTCGGCGACATAGCGGT
>JAFECV010000712.1 GCA_018241985.1 Pseudomonadota bacterium
ATGGGGTGGATTCGAGTCCTAAATACGGGTTGTTCCGATGTGCGGATCGAGGTGCCGCGGTAACAATCGCGCTGCGCATCGCGTCTTTGCTTTCATCTCTTTTTCGTGAGGTCCACAACGATGAAAACGTCTCTTCTCGTCGGTCTGCTTGCTGCCGCAGCGCTTTCGCTGCCGGCCTTCGGCGCGGAGCCGGAACCCATCGTCATCGGCGCTTCGATCGCGCAGACCGGCGCGGTGTCGTCGCTCGGCTCAGGCGAGGTCAAGGCGATCAACCTGCTGGCGGGCGAGATCAATGCGAAGGGCGGCATCGCCGGCCATCCGCTGAAGGTCGTCATCCTCGACAGCGCCAGCGACCCGCAGAAGAGCGTGCTGAACGTGCGCAAGCTGATCACCGAGGACAACGCGGTCGGCATCATCTGCTGCACCACCTCGCCCGAGTCGATGGCCATCATCGACACCGTGCAGCGCGCGAAGGTGCCGAACATCTCCCTCGCCGCCGCGGCCGCCGTCGTGGAACCGGCCTCCGAACGGCACTGGGTCTTCAAGACGCCGCCGCTGGACGCGACGATGGTCGGCGCCGAAGTCAAGGACATGCAGAAGCAGGGCATCACCACGGTCGGCTTCATGGGCGCTTCCGATGCGTACGGCCAGGGCGGCCTGAACGAGTTCAAGAAGGCGGCCGGGCCGGCGGGCATCAAGCTCGTCGCCAACGAGCAGTTCTCGCGCAGCGACACCAACGTGAGTTCGCAGGCGACCAAGGCGGTCGCGGCGAACCCGCAGGCGATCCTGATCTGGACGACCCCGCCGAGCGCGAACGTGGCGGAGAAGGCCGTGCAGGCGACCGGCTACAAGGGCGTCATCTACCAGAGTTATGGCGTGACGAACGAGACCTTCATGCGCCTGGGCGGCGCCAGCCTCGACGGTACCCGCGTCGCGGTGCTGCCCGTCATCGTCCATGACAAGCTGCCGGCGTCGCTGCCGTTCAAGCCGGTCGTGGAGAAATTCGTCAAGGACTACAAGGCCGCGAACGGCGGCGAAGTTCCCAACTCCTTCGCCGGGCACGCCTACGACTCGGTCAAGATCTTCGCGGCGGCCGCGGACAAGGTGCTCGCCGCCGGCAAGGTCAAGCTCTCCGACACGGACGCGTTCCGCGCTGCGCTGCGCGACGAAATCGAACGCCTGGACAACTTCCAGGCGGTGGACGGCACGTTCAACTTCTCCAAGGACAACCACAGCGGGTTGGGCGCCAGCTCGGCGGTCATGGTCACCGTGCAGAACGGCGGCTACGAATTGGTCAAGTAAGCAGGCCCTAAACTCTGGCCTTCGCGTGCCGACGGGTCCCGACCGGTCGGCTCGTTTTTTGTCCG
>JAFECV010000713.1 GCA_018241985.1 Pseudomonadota bacterium
GGTGGCGGCGGGAGCAGAACCATCGCCATCGTCGCTTACCCGCGCATCAGCAACCTCGACGAATTCCAGCCGCTCGCGAACCTGCCCGGCGTGCGCCTGCTGTGGGCGCGCGGCGCGGCCGACCTCGCGCGGGCGGACTGGGTGATCCTGCCCGGCTCCAAGCACACGAGCAGCGACCTGGCCTGGCTGCGCGCGCGTGGGCTGGACCGCGCACTGGCCGCGCATGCGGCGCGCGGCGGCGCGGTGCTCGGCGTCTGCGGCGGGCTGCAGATGCTGGGCGAGGCGCTGGTCGACCCGCACGGCATCGACGGCAACGCGCCGGGGCTCGGCTTGCTGCCGCTGGTCACGCTGTTCGAGCCGGCGAAGACGGTCCGGCGCCGCGCCGCCGCGTTCGGCGCGCTGCGCGGTCCGTGGCAGGCGCTGTCGGGCGTGGCGCTGCACGGCTACGAAATCCATCACGGGCAGACGGTGCAGCATCCGGCGATGGCCGCAAAGGGCGATCTCGCGCAGCCGGCGATGCCTGATGGTCTGGCATGGCAGAACGCCGCGGGCAACGTGCTCGGCCTCTACCTGCACGGCCTGTTCGAGGAACCGGCGGCGCTGCGCGCGCTGTTCGGCGCCGACGCGCCGACGCTGGACACGGTGTTCGACCGGCTCGCGGACTGCGTGGAGCGCCAGTTCGCGCCGGGTGTGCTCGATGCGCTGATCGCTTGAGGCGGGTCAACCCCAGGCTGCGCGCACCTTGCGTGTCGCTCGGCGTTCTTCAGTGCCCGTCAACGCCGCTGGCAGTGGAACGCCTGCGTCTGGTACGGGAAGCTGACTTCGCTCCGGCCGCGCAGTGCGGGGTGCGTCGCGATCAGCGCTTCCAGTTGCTCGCGCACCGCCGCCTTGTCGGCCGGCGCGAGCGCCGCGATGAAGCTCACCGACAGGAAGCGGTCGACGATCACCCGCTGCGGCGGCCCGACATGGTGGTGCTCGAACTGCTGCACGGCGAGTTCGCTGAAGCCCCGATGCGGGAACGGCCTGCGCCATGCGCCGCTGTGAAAGCGCGGCGCGTCGCCTTCGTAAGGCGTGACGATGCGGGTGATCTGCGCGACCCAGTCGACCGATTCGTCGCGCACGTTCCACACCAGGCCGAGCCGGCCGCCGGGTTTCAGCACGCGCCGGAATTCGTCCAGCGCTTCGCTGGATGCGAACCAGTGGAACGCCTGCGCGCAGGTCACCGCGTCCAGCGTCGCATCGGGCAACGGGATCGCCTGCGCACTGCCGGCGAGCGCGCGCACCTCAGGCAGCAGCGCCTGCAGTCGAGCGCGCATCGCATCGACCGGCTCGACCGCGGTCACGTCCGCGCCGGTGCTCTCGA
>JAFECV010000714.1 GCA_018241985.1 Pseudomonadota bacterium
CGGCGGCGCTGGCCGCGGTCGTGCACGGCTTCGGCCTGAAGGCGATCCCCGACGGTCTCGGCGGCTACGTGCACAACGTCTCGCTCGCGCTCGTCGATCCGCAAGGCCGTCTGGTCGACATCATCGACAGCGGCGACGCGCAGGCCGCCGCGGCGGCGCTGCACAGCAGGATGGGCGCATGAGCGCGCCGGGCCGCTCTCCGGCGCGAATCCTGCAGCGCGGAGCGCGGAGGGTCGCTCAGTGAACGCCCCGCTCCGCCGCGGCGCACTCGCGCTGCTGGCCTGTGCGCTGCTTGCAGTGCCACCGCTGCGCCAGCTGCTGGAAGCGTCGATGACCCTGCAGATGCTGGTGCAGATCCCGCTGCTGGCCGCGGCCGGCTGGTGGCTCGCCGGCGCGCTGCCGCGCCGCGCCGCCGATGCGCTCGGCCACTGGAACGCCGGCGGCATCACCGGTCTCGTGCTGGCCTCGATGACCGCGATGGTGTGGATGGTGCCGCGCGCGCTCGACGCCGCGGTCGATGTGCCGTGGGTGGAAATCGTCAAGTTCGCCAGCGTGCCGCTGCTGATCGGCCTGCCGCTCGGCCTGTCGTGGCCGCGCATGGGCTTCGTCGTGCGCGGCGTGTTCTTCATGGAGTTCGTCGCGACCTGCTTCCGGCTCGGCTGGCTGTACCTCGCGTCGCCGGATCGCCTGTGCAGCAACTACCTGCTCGGCGACCAACAACGGCTCGGCCGCTTCCTGCTGCTGATCGGCGCCGAAGTGCTGCTGCTGCTCGCGGGCAAGCTGCTGTTCGGGCGATTTCGGTTTGCCGATGATGCGCATCACGCGTCAGGCACCTCGTAGCCCCTGTCCCTGAGAAGCCTTGCCCAACGGCGGATGCGAGCCCGCATGTCGCGCTTGCTCCTTTCGTCGATCGGCATCAGGGTCACCGTGTCGATCGCGCGGCGTGGCGTCACGTACCCGTACCGCAGCAGGGCCATGTTGAACTCCCTGTCCTTTTCCCGGTTGGCGAAAGCCTTGGACATGAACAGGTCGAGCACATCCAGGCAGTAACCCACCTTGAGCTCGGTGGCACGTGTCTGCACGCGATGCAACCGCTCTTGCCAGCCTTCGGGAAGGGTCGCCGTCTCGGGCCCGACGCCCTGGGCGTAATAGCGGTGCGTGTCGTGAAAGCGAGAGCCTTCCCCCAGCGTCCCGTCGATGAGGTTGGATTTCTCCGGCGCGCTCCGGGGATACATGTCCGCTTCCATCGACATCTTCAACTCCGGCTGCGGATTGGAGACGGACCCCAGAATCGCCTGGCTGCCGACAATGATGAACTCGTATTCATGGGTGACCGCTGCAGAAGCACGGATCAGGTGCT
>JAFECV010000715.1 GCA_018241985.1 Pseudomonadota bacterium
GGCGCGGCCGATCCTGTTCTTCGCGGCGGCGGCGGTGGTGTATCTGATCTTCAGCATCGTCTCCGGCATCGGCCAGGCCTGGCTGGAGCGGCGGGCCAACCGGGGCTATGCCTGATGCTGCAGTCGCTCGCGGACATGCTCGGCTTCGTCGTCAATCTCGACCTGCTGCAGAGCTGGGGCTACCGGCTGCTCGACGGCACCAAGGTCACCGCCGAAGTGGTGCTGATCTCCTGCGGCATCGGCTTCCTGCTCTCCTACCCGATCGCGCGGGCGCGGATGGCGCGCAACCGCGTCGTCTCCACGCTCTCGCTGTGCTACGCGACGTTCTTTCGCGGCACGCCGCTGCTGTGCCAGCTCTATCTGGTGTATTACGGCGCGGGCGAGATCCGGCCGTTCCTGAGTTCGCTCGGCCTGTGGTGGTTTTTTCGCGATTCCTTCTACTGCTGCATCTTCGCCTTCACGCTGAACACCGCCGCCTACCAGGGCGAGATCGTGCGCGGCGCCCTGCAGTCGGTGCCGAAAGGGCAGACCGAGGCGGCGCGGGCGCTCGGGCTGTCGCGCTTCCAGATCGCGCGCCACGTGGTGTGGCCGCAGGCGATGCTGGTGGCGCTGCCGCCGTTCGGCAACGAGCTGATCGGCATGATCAAGGCCAGCGCGCTCGCCGCCATCGTCACGCTGCTCGACCTGATGGGGCAGACGCGCTTCGTGTTCGCGCGGACCTTCGACTTCTCGATCTACTTGTACGCGGCGCTCATCTACCTCGCGATGACGCAGGCGATCAGCGCGCTGTGGCGGGTGATGGAGCGCGGGCTGTCGCGGCATCTGGTGCGGGTGCCGGAAGCGGCCGTCATCGCGCTGCCGGCGGGGAAGAAAGGCCAGGGCGCCGCCCTGGACCCGCTCAGGGCGGAGCCCTGAGAACCCGTTCCGCTTGACGGCCGGCTGGGGCGGGCCGTACGGTCGCGCCACAAGCGGCAGCAGTCGCGGGAGGATCCAAGCAATGGCCGATGTGCATTTCAAGAATGCCATGATCTTCGATGGCACCGGCAGCGCGACGCGGCCGGGCGAGGTGATCGTGCGCGGCAACCGCATCCGCACCGTCGCCGACCCCGGCGCCAAGCTCGAAGCGCCCGGCTGCGAGGTGATCGACGCGACCGGCCTGACGCTGATGCCCGGCATGGTGGAAGGCCACGCCCACCCGAGCTTCTGCGGCGCCCGCACCAACACCGACCTCGGCGACATCCCGGTCGAGGAGCACCTGCTCGCGACCATCCGCAACGCCGAACTGCTGCTCGACCATGGCTTCACCAGCCTTTACAGCGCGGCCTCCGCCAAGGTGCGGCTGGACGTGGTGGTGCGCAAC
>JAFECV010000716.1 GCA_018241985.1 Pseudomonadota bacterium
TGATCTTCCACAGAATGCGTTCGGTGGCGGCGATCTGGTACGGGCGCATCACCAGCAGCGTATTGCTGGTGTCGAAGACCGAGTAGCGCAGCAGCACCTTCAGCAGCGTGTCTTTCTGGAAGAAGGTGGCGGTGAAGTCCTTCAGGTCCTTGATCAGGCTGTTGTCCGCCTTCGCCCAGTTCATGGTGAAGTCGAAACTGTTCTTGTTGCGCTGCGTGGTGTTGGCAAAGTAGCGGCTGTCCGTGCCGTTGGAGATCACGAACAGTTGCAGGAACTTGAACAGGGAATGCGCGCTGTTGAAGCTCTCCTTGCTGTAACGATGCACCTGATTGAAGGCTTCCCGGATCGCCACGCCGCGTTTTTTCAGCTCCACCTGCACCAGCGGCAGGCCATTGACCAGAATCGTCACGTCATAGCGGTTGGCGTGACTGCCGGTCTGCTCGAACTGTTTGATCACCTGCACTTTGTTGCGGGTGATGTTCTTCTTGTCCAGCAGGTAGATGTTCTGGATGCGCCCGTCGTCAAAGACAAAATCGTGGATGTAGTCGTCGTGAATCTTGCGGGTTTTCTCGACGATGCCATCACTGGGCTTATCCAGCCAAGTCTCCACAAAACGCAGCCACTCGCCATCCAAAAACTGCACCCTGTTCAAGGCTTCAAGCTGCACGCGCACATTGGCCAGTAGCTTTTCTGGCGTGTTCAGGCTGGGCAGGTATTCGTAGCCCTGATTGACCAGATCTTGGATAAGCTCGTGCTCCAGATCGCCTTCGCTCTGGTAGCCCTCCGCCACCTTCCAGTCCGGGTTGTATTTGTCCAGAACGATGAAATGCTTGGACTCGGCGATGGTTTTGTAGGCAGTCATTGTTTCGCGCCCTTGTTTTGCAGCAGCTTTTTCACGGCGCGATCAAAATCCGATTCGATGCGTTGCTGTTTGTTGAACTTCTCGTACTCGGCCACGGCCTTGGCGTCGGCCTGCTGGCGCTGGACGCAGCCATAGCCCTCCAGAATTCGATACTCATTGAAGGCCAGGAATTTGTCCACGCTGTCGGCAAAGCCTTCCATGGTGAAGGTATTGCGCCGCTCGATGATGCCTTCGATGTAATCAAAAAATGCCGAAACCGCCCGTTCTAGTTTTTTGATGTCGGCTTCAGCCAGGTAGTTTTTCGCCACCAGCGCATCGGATTTCAAGACCCGCCCATCCGGCGCATTTTTGTATGTCTTCAAGCCCATCAGTGGTTTGCCGGCGTCGGCATTCAGGGCAATGAGCTCTGCGGCCGTGTGGCCGGTAATCGCGTAATGGAATTTGTCTTGCACATGGGAGTAGAACAGGCGCGTGGTTTCCGACTTTGGGTCGTAGTCA
>JAFECV010000717.1 GCA_018241985.1 Pseudomonadota bacterium
CGTCGCTGCGCGCCTCGATGCCCAGCGCCGTGAGCGGATCGAGGTTCGGGGAATAGATGCCCAGCGGCCCCTGCATCAGTTGGCGGTAGCGCGCCCACTCATCGGAGCGCAGGCCCCAATCGCGCGCCAGCCGTTCGTCCAGCGCGGCGTCGCTGCTGTTCTGAATCTGGGCGGGCACCGTGCGCGAGGACGCGACCGGCGCCGACTGTGCCGAGGCCGTGCCTGCCGTTCCTGCGACAGCGGCGAGGATGGCGGCGAAGCAGATCGCGGCGTGCTTCATGGCCGGCCCCTACGGCAGCGCGAGGCGCTGGGTCTGGCCGTCCACGCGGAACACGGCGGCGCGTGCCTCGATCGCCAGCAGATGCCACGCGCCCACGGCATCGCCTTCGCGCAGCAGCCACACGTCCAGCACCGACGACGCCTTGGGTGCCGTCACCGACAGGAAGCGCTCGCCGCCGCGCAGCTCCACACCCACGACGTTGAATGGCGGTTCGGGCACCTTGGGCTTGGCCGGCTCGGCGGTGCGCTGGGGTGCTGCGGCAGGCGCGGCGGTTCGCTTCATGCGGGCTTCGATGTCGCCCACGCGGGCCTGCAGCGCCTGCACGTCGCCGGCATGGGCGTCTGTGGCCTGGGCCTGCTCCACCTGTGCCAGGCGTTCGTCCAGCGCCTTGCGGGTGGCCTCGAAGTCGGGCTGGGTGACAGGCTTGGGCTGATTCTTCGAGGTCGCCGCCTGCTGTTCGAGTTCGGCGACGCGCGTGTTGAGCGCCTGCACGTGCGCGTCCTGGGCGCTGGCCTGGCTCTGCTCGCTCAGGCGCGACAGGCCCACGCTGTTGACCACCGCGAGGATGCTCACGAGCAGCAGCCACGCGGCCGCTGTGATCTTCAACCAGCGCGCGCGGCCGGCATTCTCGTCGGGAAGCTGCGGGATGGTCATGGCTGGGCCTCCTGGGGCACATGGGGATCGGCGGGTTCGTCGGCCGGCGCGCTCGGTGCCGGAGGCGCGGGAATCGGGCTTGCACTCGGCGCACGCGCAGTCGTCACGCGCGCGAAGCACACCGCGCGCGCAGCGTCATCGACGGACAACGCCCAGGCCGGCCCGGCGAGCGCCAGCAAGGCATCGCGCAACGGCAGTGGCCCGAGCCGCAGATGCGCCGCCGGCAGCGGCAGCGTGAACAGCGAAGCGGCGTCCGGCGCGTCGCAAAGGCGGTAGCCGGTGCGCAGCAGCACGTGCCGTAGCGCATCGCCGACGCTCGCGTCCAAGGTCGGCGGAATCGAAATCTCGATCACCTGCCGCAGCAGGTCGCGCTGCGCCGGCTCGGGCACCATCTCGACCAGCGTGTAGCGCCCGTAGCGCG
>JAFECV010000718.1 GCA_018241985.1 Pseudomonadota bacterium
TCGCAGCAGCCGGCTCGCCGGTCAACGCGAACCGTTTACTTCACAAGCTCTGAGCGGGCGGGCCAGCTTCCTCACCCTGG
Source organism: Pseudomonadota bacterium (assembly GCA_018241985.1). Lineage (GTDB taxonomy): Bacteria > Pseudomonadota > Gammaproteobacteria > Burkholderiales > Burkholderiaceae_C > Rhodoferax_A. Next base: position 81 of record JAFECV010000718.1, read on the forward strand.
TCCTGGCCCTAGCCCTGACAGCTTGCCAGCTTCCAGCCGGTGTCAGACACTCGCTGCTGCCTTGCTCGCCTTTGTGCGACGGCGCGTGCCCCGTGCACGCCATCAACCGGGGCTTACGGCCCCCCGGCTTTCGCCGGAATCCATCTTTCCAACCGCGGCGGACGCCTTCGCCGTGGGCGAAGCGTGTCGGCCGCAGAAAGCACTTTCCATGAAGCACTTCAACACCCCTTGGGGTGTGGCCGACCAGGTGCACTCGCTGCACCCTGACAAGAAGATCCTGCGCGTGTGCACGCCCGAACACGGCGGCATCGCCGTGGCCCTGGACCTGCAGATGCCCGCCTGCTTGGCGGCACTCGGCATGGAGGAGGGCGGTTACCGCTGGTTCGAGGAGGACGAAGCCTGGGCGGCGCCGGCGACGGCGTTCCCGACTTTCTTCCATCCAGACCACGTGCGTGGCGCCAAGGAGACCCTGCAGCACCGCTACCCGGAAGCCTTCATGGCGCATTTCGGCGGCGTGCTGACCGCGGCAACTTCCCGAGCGCTCGAGCGGCGCGAGTGGGAGGCCGCGACCGCAGGCAACTTCACCGTGACCTCCGGGTTCGGTGACTGGGCCTGGAACGTCCCGACGGGCTACGTGTATGCCTGTGGATGGCGAAAAAATGATGAGGCCACCGCCGGATTCCTGGTGCCGGCCGACATTTACGACGTCAACCCCGCCCGGCTGGTGCTGGACGACTTCCCTCGCTGGGAGCCGGACCGAACCCTGCCGTACTCGAAGCCCCAAACCCGAGCATGCACAGGTGGCGGCGTGAGCGAGCCGGTTCTGCAAGCAGGACGTCTGGCCTGCCTCGCCGTCGCCAGTGCGCTCGCTGCCTCGCAGCCGGCGCAAGGCGCACCCGTGTACCTGCGCGCGATCGCGCACGACCTCGAACGCACGCTGATGAAAGATCCCGAGTGCTCGGTGCACTGGGTCGCCGTGATCGACGAGACCGACACGTTCGGACCGCCGAAACGTGTGTGGGAGTTCGACGACCACCTGCTGCAGGTGAGCCTGGCGCATGGGCACAGCGAAGGCATGCTCGTGTATGTGTACGCGCAAGCGGACCGCTACAAACCAGGCGAGCTCGTGCCGCTGCTGCGCATCAAGCTGCTGTGCGGGCTCGAGCGTGCGCTGCGTGAGATGCAGGCGATCTGGACCTACCTGAACGACTCGCCCGAGTTCGTGAAGGCGAAAACCCAGCCCTAAACCGGTGTGGATCATCCCGGCACGCCATT
>JAFECV010000719.1 GCA_018241985.1 Pseudomonadota bacterium
CGATCATGAAATCCTTGCGCAGCACCGGCAGCAGGCAGGACGCGCGCGCCTGCTTCAGATGGTCGATCCGGCCCTGGAAGAACTGGCGGTCGGTCAGCACCGACAGGCAGGCGGCGCTGACCCGGCCGTCGCCCTCGGCGTAGCTCTGCGCGATGTCGGCGGGGATGAAGTCCTCGCGGATCACGCCCTTGCTGGGGCTGGCCTTCTTGATCTCGGCGATCACCGCGGCCTGGGCCTTGGCGATCTTCGCGCGCAAGGCTCCTTCGAAGTCGCGCGTGCTCGGGCGCAGCTCGGCGTCGGCGCGGATTGCCGCGAGCGGCACTTTGGGCATCGCCTGTGCCAGTTCCTCGCGCTTGGCGAGGGCGATGCGCTGCAGGATGTCGGTCATCGCGTTCAAGCCCCGCCGAGTGCGCGCGTGGCTTCGACGAACTCCCCGAGCCGGCGCAGCGCGGCGCCGGACTCGATCGCGCGGCGCGCGAGTTCGGTGCCGGCCTGGATCGAGTCCGCGAGGTTCGCCGCGTACAGCGCGACGCCCGCGTTCAGGATCACGATGTCGCGCGCCGCGCCGTGGTCGTTCTCGAGCACGCTCTTCACCATCGCGCTCGACTGCTCGGGCGCCGTGACCTTCAGCGTGCGGTTGCTCGCCATCGTCATGCCGAAATCCTCGGGGTGGATCTCGTACTCGCTGATCTCGCCGCCCTTGAGCTCGCCGACCATCGTCGCCGCGCCCAGGCTGACCTCGTCCATGCCGTCGCGGCCGTAGACGACCAGCGCATGCTCGGCGCCGAGGCGCTGCAGCGCGCGCACCTGGATGCCGACCAGGTCCGGGTGGAACACGCCCATCAGGATGTTCGGCGCGCCGGCCGGGTTGGTGAGCGGCCCGAGGATGTTGAAGATCGTGCGCACGCCCAGCTCCTTGCGCACCGGCGCGACGTTCTTCATCGCCGGATGGTGGTTCGGCGCGAACATGAAGCCGATGCCGCAGCGCGCGATGCAGTCGGCGATCTGCTCGGGCTTGAGGTTGATGTTCACGCCCAGGCTCTCCAGCACGTCGGCGCTGCCGCTCTTGCTGCTGACGCTGCGCCCGCCGTGCTTGCTGATCTTGGCGCCGGCCGCGGCGGCGACGAACATCGAGCAGGTCGAGATGTTGAAGGTGTGCGAGCCGTCGCCGCCGGTGCCCACGATGTCCACCAGGTGCGTGCTGTCGGCCACGTGGACCTTGGTGGAGAACTCGCGCATCACCTGCGCGGCCGCGGTGATCTCGCCGATGGTTTCCTTCTTCACGCGCAGCCCCGTGATGAGCGCCGCCATCATCACCGGCGACATCTCGCCGCTCATGATGAGCCGCATGATG
>JAFECV010000071.1 GCA_018241985.1 Pseudomonadota bacterium
CGACGTGTTGACGAGCGTGTTGCAGAGTGGCGCGAACCCCGGCGCGCTGATTTCGATCCGGTCGCCCGCGCCGGCGAGCGGGCGCCCCAGGTCGCAGCCCAGCATCAGCAGGTCGCCGGCGCGCAGCGTCATGAACTCGGTGACGTCGGCCAGCAGCTCTGCGGCGCCGCGCGCGAGGTCGCCGAAATCGACGGACTGGCGCGGCTCGCCGTTGATCCGCACCTCGAGCGTGAACTGCGCCGGATCGCCGGCCTCGGCGGCCGGCCGCGCCTCTGCGCCGATGCCGAGAAAGCCGTCGACGCACTTGGCCCTCACCGGCGGCCGGTAGAAGGTCGCGTGCGGGATCGACAGGTCGTTCAGCAGCACGTAGTTTGCTACGAAATCGAGAGCGCGCTGTGCGCTTACCGCCTTCGCTTCACGGCCCATCACCATCGCAATGGTGGCGCCGACCTCGACTTCGCGCACGCCCTCCGGCAACGCGATCGCGCTGCCGTGCGGGCTCCAGGTGTTCGCGGTCTTGACGTACAGCACCGGCGCGCGCGGCGGCGCCTTGTACGGGGCCTCCAGCATCTGCGGCGCGAGCGCCAGCCGTTCGCGCCGGAAGTTCAGCAGCACGCCGTAGACGGTGCCGGTCGGCAGGAAGGCGACGGTCATCAGACAGCCTCCTCGCGCGGCGCCGATCGCCGCTCGGCCCGCGCTGGATGCTCCAGCTCGATCACCTCGTCGAGCAGCCGGTACAGCTGCGACAGCTTGTCGCGGCCCAGCGCCTCTTCGAGCCAGGCGTAATGCGCTTCGAACACGCGGGCCAGCTCGTCGGCCAGCCGCTGGCCCTGGGCCGTGGCCTCGACCACCGTGCAGCGCTGGTCTTCCGCATCGCGCTCGCGGCGCACCAGCCCGTCGCGCTCCATGCGGGCGAGCACGCCGGTCAGGCTGGGCCCGAGCAGATGCGCCTCGCGCGCGATGCGGCCGGTCTCCATGCGCCCGTGCTCGGCGAGCACGCGCAGCACGCGCCACTGCTGGTCGCTCAAGCCGTGCGTGCGCAGCGACGGGCGGGTGTGCGCCATCACCGACTCGCGCGCCCGCAGCAAGAGGCCCGGCAAGTTGCGGTGCAGGAAGGTGGTGTGCGGCGCCATTTAATTAATATATTAAATAACTACCGGACGCAGGTCAAGGTAAACCCTGATTTGCGAGTGCGGTAGTCTCGCCGGATGGCCAAGGAGCGAAGCGTCTACGTCTGCAGCGAATGCGGCGGCACCAGCCCGAAATGGCTGGGCAAATGCCCGGCCTGCGGCGCGTGGAACACGCTGGTCGAGTCGGTCGCCGAGGCGCCCGCTGCACAGCGCCATCGCTTCGCCGCGCTCGCGCCGTCGGCTCCGGTGGCGGTGCTGGCCGACATCGAGGCGGCGGAGGTCGCGCGCACGCCGACCGGCATAGCCGAGCTCGACCGCGTGCTCGGCGGCGGCGTGGTCGACGGCGGCGTGGTGCTGATCGGCGGCGACCCCGGCATCGGCAAGTCCACGCTGCTGCTGCAGGCGCTCGATGCGCTGCAGCGCGCCGGCATGGCGACGCTGTACGTGACCGGCGAGGAGTCCGGCGCGCAGGTCGCGCTGCGCTCGCGCCGGCTCGGGCTGGAGCGCTCCCAGGTGCCGGTGCTGGCCGAAATCCAGCTCGAGAAGATCCTGGCCGCGCTGGCGGAGAACCGGCCGCAGGTCGCGGTGATCGACTCGATCCAGACCGTCTATTCGGAGCAGCTGACCTCGGCGCCGGGGTCGGTCGCGCAGGTGCGCGAATGCGCGGCGCACCTGACGCGGGCTGCGAAGTCGTCCGGCGCGGCGATCGTGCTGGTCGGCCACGTGACCAAGGAGGGCGCGATCGCCGGCCCGCGCGTGCTCGAGCACATGGTCGACACCGTGTTGTACTTCGAGGGCGACACCCATTCGAGCTTTCGACTGGTGCGCGCGATCAAGAACCGCTTCGGCGCGGTGAACGAGATCGGCGTGTTCGCGATGACCGAGCGCGGCCTCAAAGGAGTCTCGAATCCGAGCGCGATCTTCCTCTCGCAGCACAGCCAGCCGGTGCCCGGCAGCTGCGTGCTGGTCACGCTCGAGGGCACGCGGCCGATGCTGGTCGAGGTGCAGGCGCTGGTCGACGCCGGCGGCGCCAGCCCGCGGCGCCTCTCGGTCGGGCTCGACCGCGATCGGCTCGCGATGCTGCTGGCGGTGCTGCACCGGCATGCGGCCATCGCCTGCGCGGATCAGGACGTGTTCGTGAACGCGGTCGGCGGCGTGCGCATCGCCGAGCCCGCCGCCGATCTGGCGGTGCTGCTGGCGATCGCGTCCAGCCTGCGCGGCCGGCCGTTGCCGCGCGGCTTCGTCGCGTTCGGCGAGGTCGGTCTGGCCGGCGAGGTGCGCCCCGCGCCGCGCGGCCAGGAGCGGCTGCGCGAAGCGGCCAAGCTCGGCTTCGCCACCGCGATCGTGCCGCGGGCGAACGCACCGAAGGCGAACGCGGGCGGCTTCGAGGGCCTCACGATCCATCCGGTCGACCGCATCGAGCAGGCGATCGAGCTGGTGCGCAGCCTGTCGGAATAAGACTCGTTGGGAAAAGCCTTCTGGCGTGACAGGGAGTTTCGGCTGCTGCCAGAATCCGCTTATGGAGGTTGCACGCTTCTTCTGGCCGGTCGCCGGCATCGTGCTGATTGCCGGCTCCTACCGCTTCTACGGCTGGGGCGGCGCCGTGCTGGTGCTGGGCGCGCTGCTGATGTGGATGCTGCTGCGCTTGAACCGCATGATGCAGGTGCTGGGCCGCGCCGCGACCCGTCCGGTAGGGCACATCGACAATGCGGTCATGCTCAACGCCCGACTGCACGCAGGCATGACGCTGCTGAACGTGCTGGCCATGACCCGGGCACTCGGCGAAATGCGCTCGCCGAAGAACACGCAGCCTGAAATCTTCCGCTGGACCGACACCGGCGCGTCGCACGTGACGGCCGAGTTCCGCCGCGGCCGGCTGGTGCACTGGACGCTGTTCCGGCCGATCGCGCCGGAGCGGGCCGAGATCGCCGCGGCCCCGTAGCGTCCCCATGAGGCCTGTTGGCGCCGGCAGGCCCTAAAATCCCGGGGTCGGCCGGCACCGGCCCCCCGACTTCTCTCCCCACCCCCGGCGCGCTGCGGCTGCTTGGCCTGCGCGCGCTATCCCGAAGGAGCTTCTCAATGAGCCCAGCGCAACCCGCAGCCTCGATGGCCAACCGCGACGGAAAAATCTGGTTCGACGGCGAACTGGTCGACTGGCGCGACGCCAAGATCCACGTGCTGACGCACACGCTGCACTACGGCTGCGGCGCGTTCGAGGGCGTGCGCGCGTACAACACGGCGGGCGGCACCGCGATCTTCCGGCTCGCCGAGCACACCGACCGGCTGTTCAACAGCGCGAAGATCCTGCGCATGAAGCTGCCGTTCAGCAAGGAGCAGGTGAACGAGGCGCAGAAGGCGGTCGTGCGCGCGAACAAGCTCGAGAGCTGCTACCTGCGCCCGCTGGTCTGGATCGGCGACGAGAAGCTCGGCGTCAGCCCGAAGGGCAACACGATCCACCTGATGGTCGCGGCCTGGGCCTGGGGCGCGTACCTCGGCGAGGAGGGCATGAAGCGCGGCATCCGCGTGAAGACCTCGAGCTACACGCGGCACCACGTCAACATCACGATGACGCAGGCCAAGACCGTCAGCAACTACACGAACTCGATCCTCGCGAACATCGAGGCCACCGACGACGGCTACGACGAGGCGCTGCTGCTCGACGCCTCCGGCTTCGTCAGCGAAGGCGCGGGCGAGAACATCTTCGTCGTCAAGAACGGCGTGGTCTACACGCCGGACCTGTCGGCCGGCGCGCTCAACGGCATCACGCGCAGCTCGGTGCTGCATGTCTGCAAGGACCTGGGGCTCGAAGTGGTGCAAAAGCGCATCACGCGCGACGAGGTCTACATCGCCGACGAAGCCTTCTTCACCGGCACCGCCGCCGAAGTCACGCCGATCCGCGAACTCGACCGGATCGAGCTGGGCACCGGCAGCCGCGGCCCGGTCACCGAGCGCATCCAGAACGCGTTCTTCGAGATCGTGAACGGCCGCAACCCGAAATACGCGCACTGGCTCACCAAGGTGTGAGCTGCAAAGGGCCGGGCGAATGACGCCCCCCGCGAACGAGAGAGAAAGCGACGCGCAATGAGCAGACCCCCCGTCGAACTGCTGGCCACGGACCTGACCGACATGGGCGGCATCTTCTGCCCGAACCCGAAAGCCGACATGAAGCTGTGGAACACCCATCCCAGGGTGTTCCTCGACGTCGCCAAGACCGGCCGCGTCATGTGCCCGTACTGCGGCACCGAGTACCGGCTCAAGCCCGGCGAGGACGCCGGGCACGCGCACTGAGCGTGAGCGAGCCGCGTTGAGCATAAGCGAGCCGGTTGCCGACCCCGGCCTGCTGGCGCAGGTCACGGTGCTGGTCGTCACCTACAACAGCCGCCATTGCATCGCGGCGCTCGCGGGCGACCTGCAGGCGCTGCCGCACCTGATCGTCGTCGACAACGCCAGCCAGGACGGCACCAGCGAAGCCGTGCGCGCGCAACTGCCGCGTGCGATGCTGCTGCAGCTGTCCGCGAACCGCGGCTTCGGCGTCGCGAACAACGAGGGCCTCGCGCAGGTGCGGACCCCGTTCGCGCTGCTGCTGAACCCGGACTGCCTGATCGCGCCGGACGCGATCGCGGACCTGGTCCGCGCAGCGCGGCAATGGCCGGACGCGACCCTGCTCGTGCCGCAGCTGCTCGACGGCAGCGGGCGCAGGCAGCTCAACTACAGCTGGCCGCGCAATTGCTGGCGGCCGCGCACCGGCGCCGCCGACGGCGTGCTGAACGTCGGCTTCGCCTGCGCCGCCGCGATGCTGATCAACCTGGAGCGGCTGCGCGCCGTGCTGGCCGACGGCCCCGGGTTCGATCCGCGCTTCTTCCTGTACTACGAGGACGAAGACCTTTGCCTGCGCGTGTTCCAGCGCCACGGGCAGATCCTGGTGCTGCCCGGCATCACCGCCGTGCACCATGCGCGCGGCTCGGTCCGCGGCGCGCGCCCCTGGCGCGCCGAGTACTGGCGCGGCTTTCATCACGCGCAGTCGAAGGTGCGTTTCGTCGCCAAGCATTTCGGCGCCGCCGCCGGCCGCCGCACGCGCCGGCGGCTGCTGGGAACGGCGACCGCGAACCTGCTCGCGCGCACGCTGCTGCTGTCGCCCAAGCACCTGGCGCGCGCCTGGGGGCGGCTCTGCGGCGTCTGGCAACTTGGGCCCAAGGCCGTCTGAGCAGGGCCCGACCGCCGCATGGAGCCGTCCCAGCCTTCCGTCTCCGATCCGGCCGCGCGGAGTGAGACTTCGCCGCGGCTGACGATCGCGGTGCTGACCAAGGACGAGGCCGGGCGCATCGCGCGCTGCCTGCGCAGCGCGGCGTTCGCCGACGAGTTGATCGTCGTCGACAGCGGCAGCAGCGACGACACGGTGGCGATCGCGCGCTCTCACGGCGCGCAGGTGTTCGTGCATGCCGACTGGCAGGGGTTCGCGGTGCAGCGCAACCGCCTGCTGTCGCATGCCGGCGGCGACTACGTCTTTTTTCTCGACGCCGACGAGGAGATCACGCCCGCGCTGCAGCGCGAGCTGCAGGCAGCGGTTCGCTCGAACTTTGACGGCGTCGGCTGCGTGCGCTGGCGCGTCGTCGCGTTCGGGCGCGAGCTGCGGCATTTCCGGTCGCAGGCGCCGGTCGAGCGCTTGTTCCGCCGGGCCAGGCTGCAGCGCTTCGACGGCGCGGTGCATGAGCGCGCGCTATTGGCCGGCGAGCCGCTGCCCAGGCGCGTGTTCGAGGCGCCGCTGCTGCACTATTCGCGCGACTCGGTGCGCTCGAGTCTCGAGAAGCTGACCCAGTACGCGATGCTCGGCGCCGCCAAGCGCGAACGCGCCGGCAAGAGGGGCGGCGTGCTGGTCGGCCTCGGGTACGGCGCGTCGGTGTTCCTGCGCCTGTACGTGTTCAAGCTCGGGTTTCTCGGCGGCGGGCCCGGGTTCCTGTTCTGCTGGTTCATCGCGCTCGAATGCTTCTTTCGCTGCGCGGCGCAGCAGTACGACGCGGCCTTGAGCGACACGGTTGGACGCTGAGATGAAACACCCCCAGTCTTCGCGCACTGCGTGTCGCTCCGCCAACCCCCTGAAAGGGGGCGCACCCAGCGGGCCGGCGGAGCCGGACCCGCGGGTGCTCGCGAACGGCCTGCTCCGCGGCCTCTCGATCCCGTTTCATGCGTCGCGGGCCGCGCAGCGCCATGGGTAACTGAATTTGAATGAAATAGGGCTGCGACGCCCTATCCACCTGCACTGATTGCTACATGAACTATAGCAATGGCGCGGGGCGTGGATCCTTCCCATCCCCGTGCGCGCAGCGCACCTCCGCGGCCAGTACCGGCCCGGCCGCGAGCAGCGCCATCATGAACATGAAGAAATGGTTCTCGCGCGACGAGAACAGCGGCGAATTGATCAGGCTGTCGGTGATCAGCGCACAGGCCAGGCCGTAGACCAGGCAGCGCTCCGGGCCGGCGCGCGTGCGGCCGACGCGGACCATCGCGACGATCAGCCACAGGTACGCGAGCAGCCCGGGCAGGCCGTTCTCGACCCAGAAGAACAGGTACTGGTCGTGCGGATGCCAGCCGAACTCCGCGCACTGCGCCTTGTCCACGATCACCCGGCACGATTCGCGGTCGTACGATCCGGTGCCCCAGCCCTGCAGCGGCCGCTCGCGGATCAGTGTCAGCACGACCTTGTAGTTGTAGAGCCGGTGGCCGATCGAACTGGTGATGTCGGTGTCGTGGTTCTTCGCCTCGGTCCAGGCCTGATCGAAGCGCTGCCGCATGGTCTTCGAGCCGAGCAGGCTGGCGGCCATCGCCACGACCAGCAGCACCAGCAACGCGTAGCGGATGCGTCCCGGAAACGCGGTCAGCACGTAGGTCAGCAGGCAGGCGCCGAGCACGAAGTAGCCGGTGCGGCCGAGCGACAGGTCGGTCACGCTGAGGATCGCAAGCAGCGCCAGCACGGGCCAGGTCCACTTCCAGATCGGCTTCGCCGCGACATCGCGCAGCGTCAGGCACAGCACGACGAAGAACGACATCATCACGTTCTGCGTGATGTAGTCGCCGACCACCGTGTGGTCCACGCCCCAGCCGAGCGCGCGCGTCGGGTTCGACCTGGCGCTGACCCACGGCAACTGGAACCAGATGCTGGCGTAGACCGACGCCAGGATGAACAGCATGCCGACGACGAACGCGACCAGGCTGCGTCGGCGCCAGCGCGGATCGCCCAACAGCGAGAGAAACACCAGTGCCAGCAGCAGCTTGCTGTACTTGCCGACATGCAGCAGGATGTGCGACGCATCGCCGCTCGAATACAGCGCGCCGATCAGGATCAGGCCATACAGCAGCAACGCCGGCAGCGTCACCGGGTTGTGCCGCAGCACTTGCCAGCGCTGGCGGAACTGCCCCGCGCCGAGCCAGCACAGCAGCACGACCGCAGACAGCGTGTTGGCCAGCCCCATCGCGACCGGAAAACTCAGGAACACGCCGACCAGCGCCCAATGGGCGCCGGTGTCGAGGCGTTGCTGGATTCCGGTCATTTCGTCAGTCAGTGCGGGTGCCCGCAATGTCATGCCGGGCCGCGCAGGATTATCCCGTGCTGGCCCTACGTCGGTGCGGCACGGGCGTGGCATCGACGCAGGCCGGTTCGCGCCGCCTTGACCGCTGCCGCCGCGAGGCCAGCATCTGCTGTACGCTTGCAGCAGGCCCAGCCCAGCCTATCTTGCAGCGTACCTCGTCATCATGCCGCTCATCCACATCGTCTCCGGCAGCACCACCCTGGCCGTCGAACTGAACGACTCGCCGACCGCGAAACGGCTGCTCACGTTGCTGCCGTTCGAATCGTCGGCGAACCGCTGGGGGCAGGAAATCTATTTCGGCACGCCGCTCGCCATGCGAGAGGACGCCGATGCGCAGGCCGAGGTCGAGGTCGGCGCGGTCGCGTATTGGCCGCCGGGCCAGGCGCTGTGCGTGTTCTGGGGCGCCACGCCGGCGAGCCGGGGCGACGAACCGCGCGCCGCGAGCCCGGTGAACCTGGTCGGCAAGGTGGCCGGCCCGGCAGCGGCGGCGGCAAAGGTCAAAGAGGGCGCGCCGGTGCGCGTCGAACGCGCCGGCTGAACAGGCCCTACCGGCGCGCGAGCAGCGCCGCAGCGTCCGCCGCGATGCGCTGCACCAGTTCTTCCGCCGGCGGGCAGTCGTGGATCAGTCCGGTCGCCTCGCCGACGGTCACGTGCGCGCCCGCGTAGTCGCCGGCCGCGACCGCCGCGTCGTAGGCGGCACGCGCCGGTGCCGGGTCCGCGCGCAGCGCGTCGATCCGATCCTCCCACTGCCGGTGCAGGTCGTTGCGGATCGCGCGAAAGTCGTACGGCGCCGGCCAGTGCTTGCGGCGCAGGATGTCGAACACGGCGCTGCGCGCGGTGCCGTCGCCATTGCAGGCCGCGGCCTGCGCCTTCGCGGCCGGCTTGGCCAGGCTCTCCTGCGTGGCCCATAGCCGCG
>JAFECV010000720.1 GCA_018241985.1 Pseudomonadota bacterium
CAGGTCGAGCAGGAGTCGTTCAACTCGATCTACATGATGGCCGACTCGGGCGCGCGCGGCTCGGCCGCGCAGATCCGCCAGCTCGCCGGCATGCGCGGCCTGATGGCCAAGCCGGACGGCTCGATCATCGAGACCCCGATCACCGCGAACTTCCGCGAGGGGTTGAACGTGCTGCAGTACTTCATCTCGACGCACGGCGCGCGCAAGGGCCTGGCCGACACCGCGCTGAAGACCGCGAACTCCGGGTACCTGACGCGGCGTCTGGTCGACGTGACGCAGGACCTGGTCGTGACCGAGCAGGATTGCGGCACGCACAACGGCACGGCGATGCGCGCGATCGTCGAGGGCGGCGAGGTGATCGAGTCGCTGCGCGACCGCGTGCTCGGCCGCACCGCCGCGGACGACGTGCTGCACCCCGAGACGCACGAGGTGATGGTGCCGGCCGGCGAGATGCTGGACGAGGACCTGATCGACGAGGTCACGGCCGCCGGCGTCGACGAGGTCAAGGTGCGCACCGCGCTGACCTGCGAGACGCGCTTCGGCCTCTGCGCGAAGTGCTACGGCCGCGACCTCGGCCGCGGCGGGCTGATCAATATCGGCGAGGCGGTCGGCGTGATCGCGGCGCAGTCGATCGGCGAGCCCGGCACGCAGCTGACGATGCGCACCTTCCACATCGGCGGCGCCGCGTCGCGCGCGGCGGTGGCGTCCAGCGTCGAGGCCAAGTCGCAGGGCGTGATCGGCTTCAACGCGACGATGCGCTACGTGACGAACAGCCGCGGCGAGCTGGTGGTGATCGCGCGCTCCGGCGAGATTGTCATTCACGACGAGCACGGCCGCGAGCGCGAGCGCCACAAGGTGCCGTACGGCGCGACGCTGGCGGTGAAGGCGGACCAGAGCGTCAAGCCCGGCACGCCGCTGGCGAACTGGGATCCGCTGACGCGCCCGATCATCACCGAGTTCGCGGGCCGCACGAAGTTCGAGAACGTCGAGGAAGGCCTGACCGTCGCGCGCCAGGTCGACGAGGTCACCGGCCTGTCGACGATGGTCGTGATCGACCCGAAGCGGCGCGGCGCGACCAAGGTGGTGCGCCCGCAGGTCAAGCTGATCGACGCCGCCGGCAACGAGGTCAAGATCCCCGGCACCGACCACTCGGTGACGATCGGCTTCCAGGTCGGCGCGCTGATCCAGGTGCGCGACGGCCAGGACGTCGGCCCCGGCGAGGTGCTGGCGCGCATTCCGGTCGAAGGCCAGAAGACGCGCGACATCACCGGCGGTCTGCCGCGCGTGGCCGAGCTGTTCGAGGCGCGCAGCCCGAAGGACAAGGGCGTGCTCGCCGAGATGACCGGCACCATC
>JAFECV010000721.1 GCA_018241985.1 Pseudomonadota bacterium
TCAGCGCGTAACTTATGTAAAACCAAAAAGAGCCGTGATTTTTTGGACTGGAATCGGCCTTGGTTATCGCTTAGTGTTTTCCCCAGGCGAAAGCTGGCGGCACGAATTTGGCACCGCAAGTGTTCGAACAAAAGTTGTAACAACTGTCGTGCTATCGTGTCAAGGGCTGCCCATTCCGAAACGCCGAGAAGCGGCGGAGCAGGCAGCAGCGAACACAAGGAGAGGACCATGGGCGAGAGAAACGACATCGCCGAACGCGCGCCGGACATGGCGAGCGCGAACCCACCGGCGGGCGTACAACCGAAATTCGCGGTGCACGGCCAGACGCAGGCGCCTTCGCTCTGGCCCGAGTTCCTGGCCGGGCAGCCGGAACGGCCGGTGCGCGTTCTGCTGATCGACGACGATCCGCACATCCGCCGCGTGATGGCGCAGGAACTGGTGGCGGACCTGCGGATCACGCTGGTCGGGCAGGCCGGCAGCGCGCGCGAGGGACGCCGGCTGATCGCGTCGCGCGAGTTCGACGTGATGATGATCGACCTGAGCCTGGGCGACGGCTCGGGCTTCGACCTGATCGAGCAGATGAAGGCGGCGCGCCCCGAGGCCGAGGCGATCGTGGTGTCCGCGCTGGAAGACGAGCAGCATGCGCTGCGCGCGTTCGAACTGGGCGCGACCGGCTACCTGCTGAAGAACTCCTGGTTCGGCAACTTTCCGCAGGCGGTGCTGCAGGTGGTCAACGGCGGCGCGTCGATCACGCCGAACCTGGCGCGGCGGCTGCTCGGTCGGCTCGAGCGCCGGCCCGGCGCCGTGCCTACGTCCAGCGCCCTCGACGCGGACCCGCTGTCGGGCCGCGAGACCGAGGTGCTGAAGATGGTCGCCAGCGGCTACACCAGCGCCGAAATCGGCAAGCGGCTGCTCATCAGCAGCCAGACGGTGAACACCCACGTGAAGAACATCTACCGCAAGCTCCGCGTGTCGAATCGCGCGCAGGCCGTGAGCTTCGCCGGAGCGCGCGGCCTGCTGGTTTAGGCCGCCGGCCCAGGCCGACCGCACGCGGCTCGCGTCTTCAGCGGGCTTCGCGAACAAGAACAGGCAACGCAATGGCATCCGGTGTCCCGGCGCTGATCGGCTGGCTCGGGCGGCGCAGCCGCCTCGATCGCGCCATGCTGTTCGTGGTCGTCGCGCTCGCGTTCAATCTGCTGTTCGTCTGGCGCTTCGACGACCAGCCGGGCAACGCGCTGTCGGCGTTCAGCGTGACCGCGAGCTACCAATGGTCGATCGCGGCGATGGTCTACCTGCTGCTGCAAAGCGCCGCCATCGAGCGCGGCTGGCTGCACTGGGTCTGGATCGCG
>JAFECV010000722.1 GCA_018241985.1 Pseudomonadota bacterium
ATGAAATCCAGAGGAGCGAAAGGCCGCGGAGCAGGCCATTCGCGGGCACCCGCGGAACTGGCTTCGCCAGGCCGCTGGGTGCGCCCCCGGTGAGGGGGTTGGCGAAGCGACACGCAGTGCGCGCAGCCTGGGGGCGGTTCACCTCAATGCACGACGCGCTCGAACCGGAACTCGCCGGGCGCGCGGATCGGGTCCACGGTGACCGGGATCACCGACTTCGGCGCGAACCGGCCTTCGAGCAGCAGCTTCGAGAGCGGATTCTCGATGCGCTGCTGGATCGCGCGCTTCAAGGGCCGCGCGCCGAACACCGGGTCGAAGCCGACCTTGGCGAGCTCGGCCAGCGCCGCGTCGGACACCTGCAGCGTCAGGTCCATCTTCTGCAGCCGGTTCTCGAGGATGCGCAGCTGGATCTTCGCGATCGACTCGATCTGCTTCGCGTCGAGCGCATGGAACACCACGGTCTCGTCGATCCGGTTCAGGAACTCGGGGCGGAAATGGTTCTTCAGTTCCTCCTGCACCGCTTCCTTGATCTCTTCGGCCGGCTTGCCGACCATCGCCTGGATCAGCGGCGAGCCGATGTTGCTGGTCATCACGATCACCGTGTTCTTGAAGTCCACGGTGCGGCCCTGGCCGTCGGTCAGGCGTCCGTCGTCGAGCACCTGCAGCAGCACGTTGAACACGTCGTGGTGCGCCTTCTCGACCTCGTCGAGCAGCACCACGCTGTAGGGCTTGCGGCGCACCGCCTCGGTCAGATACCCGCCCTCCTCGTAGCCGACGTAGCCCGGCGGCGCGCCGATCAGGCGCGCGACCGAGTGCTTCTCCATGAACTCGCTCATGTCGATGCGGATCAGGTGGTCCTCGCTGTCGAACAGGAAGCCCGCCAGCGCCTTGCACAGCTCGGTCTTGCCGACGCCGGTCGGCCCCAGGAACAGGAACGAGCCGGTCGGCCGGTTCGGGTCCGACAGGCCCGAGCGCGAACGGCGAATCGCATTCGCGACCGCGGAGATCGCCTCGTCCTGGCCGACCACGCGCTCGTGTAGTTTCGCTTCCATGGCCAGCAGCTTGTCGCGCTCGCCCTGCATCAGCTTCGAGACCGGAATGCCGGTGGCGCGCGCCACCACCTCGGCGATCTCCTCGGCGCCGACCTGGGTGCGCAGCAGCTTCGGGGCCGCCGCGCCGCCCTTCTTCTCTTCGGTGGCCTGCGCGTCCTTCAGCCGCTTCTCCAGCTCGGGCAGACGGCCGTATTGCAGTTCGGCGACCTTGTTGAAGTCGCCCTTGCGCGTGAACTCGTCGATCTGGAACCTGATCTTGTCGATCTCTTCCTTGATCTGCGCGCTGCCCTGG
>JAFECV010000723.1 GCA_018241985.1 Pseudomonadota bacterium
GACGGCCCCAATGGCGCGATGGTGCTGCATGACGACGTGGAGCGTCCGGCGGTGTTTCTTGCCGGCGGAATCGGCATCACGCCGTTCCTTTCGATCCTCCGGTATGTGGCGAAGCAGCGGACGGGGCATCGTATCCATCTCTTCTACGCAAACCGGCGGCCGGAGGATGCGGCGTTCCTGTCCGAGGTCCAGAAAATGGAGCAGCTCGTGCCGAGCTATCGCCTAATCGCGGTCATGAGCCAACCGGAGCGGTCCGCCCTGCGCTGGACGGGCGAAACCGGCCATATTCGGCGGGAGTTCCTGGTGCGCCATCTCCCCGACCTGAAGAGCCCCATGTACTACTTCGCGGGGCCGCCGGCGATGACGATGGCGATGCGCGGCATGCTGCAAGAAATCGGCGTGGGCGAGCAAGCGATGCGATACGAGGAGTTCTACGGCTATTGAAAAAGGGCCAGGTCATGGAAGATCTGAACGAGACGAAGTCGCCGTGCGACGCAGGGCGTTCGCCCGCGCTGCATCGGCAATTGCATGGCTAATCGATGGGCGGGATTGGCCCAAGTGATCGCGCGCCGGAGTATGTGGCCGTGGACGACCAGGGCCTCGTCGTCGCCGAGCTGCCAGAGGAGGTGCGGCTGGTCTATGTCACCCCCTCCCACCAGTTCCCCCTGGGCATGCCCATGAGCCTGGAGCGCCGAATCGAACTGCTGGAATGGGCCCAGCGCACCGGCGCGGTCATCGTCGAAGACGACTACGACTGCGAGTTCCGCTTCGAAGGGCGGCCCATGGAGCCTCTCAAAAGCCTCGACCAAGCGGGCTTGGTGGCCTACGTGGGGACCTTCTCCAAGACCATTTTTCCAGAACTGCGCATCGGCTACCTTGTACCGCCCGCCTCGCTGATGCCTTACCTGTGCAAAGCCCGCCAGATCGGCGACTGACACAGTTGCGCCCTGACCCAGACGGCGCTCGCGCGCTTCATGCTGGACGGCGACTTCGCCAAGCATCTGCGGCGCATGCACAAGCATTACGCGGCGCGGCGCCAGGTCCTGCTTTCTCACTTGGAGGGGGATCTGTTCCGCTGGCTCGACCCCATCATCCAGGCCGCCGGCATCCACCTGGTGGCGCGGCTCAAGCCGCCCCTGGCGGAGCACCAGGTGATCGCCGCCGCCCGCGACGCCGGCATCGGCATTTATGGCATATCGCCCTTTCACGCCGGCCCCCGGGTGGAGCGAGGTCTGCTGTTCGGTTACGGTGGAATCGATGCCAAAGAGATCGACACCGCCCTCGCTCGCCTCGCTGTGATCGGTCCTTCAATCGTCAGCTGAGTGCTTGTGAAGAAATCGTAG
>JAFECV010000724.1 GCA_018241985.1 Pseudomonadota bacterium
CAGCTCAGCTGGTCGTCCAGCCCGAACTCGCGCGCGCGCCACAGGCCATAGAGGCCGATCAGCGTCGGGATCGGCAGCAGCCAGCCGAGCAGGTCGCGCGCCCCGTGCAGGTAGAACCGATGCAGGCCCAGCGGCCCGCCGAGAAACGCCAGCCAGGCGGCAACTGTCTTGTTCTTCATGCGCCCGATTATCCGCAGGCTGCCTGATCGGGCGGCCGCGTGCTGCCGGCGCCGAGGACCCGCTCCATCAGGACCACGTCGAGCCAGCGCCCGAACTTCCAGCCGCAAGCGCTCAAAGTGCCGACCGGCGTGAAGCCGATCGCGCGATGCACGGCGATCGAGCCGGTGTTGGCCGAGTCCCCGATCACCGCGATGAGCCGGCGCACGCCCACACGCTCGGCCTGCGCGGCCAGCTCGGTCAGCAGCGCGCGGCCCAGTCCCCGGCCGAGCGCGCTTGGTGCGAGATAGATCGAATCCTCGGCCGAGTAGCGGTACGCCGGTCGCGGCTTGAACCAGTTGCAATACGCGAAGCCGGCGATTCGCGCATCCCGCTCGAGCACCAGGTAGGGCAGGCCGCGCGCCAGCACCTCGGCGCGCCGTGCGGCCATCTCGGCGGCGGTCGGCGGTTCGGTCTCGAAGGTGCCGGTGCCGTGCAGCACGTGGTGCGCGTAGATTTCGGCGATGGCCGCGACGTCGTCGTCGCGGCACGGGCGGATCAGCGTGGTGGGGGAGGTCATTTCGGTTGGCGAAGCTATAATGGCAGGCTTTTCAGTGCGGGAACGGCCGGAAACCGCAATTTAGTGAATCGGCCTTGCCGCGTGGCGGCGCGAACGCGGCGGGGTCCGTGGTTCGGCAGGACTTCGACCGCACCTTAGGATAAATCATGGTTGTCATTCGACTCTCGCGCGGCGGCTCCAAGGCACGCCCGTTCTACAACATCGTCGTGGCCGACAAGCGCACGCGCCGCGACGGCAGCTTCATCGAGCGCCTCGGCTTCTACAACCCGATCGCCAAGGCGCACGAGGAAGGGCTGCGCATCGCGCAGGACCGCCTGAGCTACTGGACCGGCGTCGGCGCGAAGGCTTCGCCGACCGTGCAGCGCCTGGTCGCGCAGGCCGCCGCCAAGGCGGCCTGAGCGGCTTTCCCCGACGGCGCCGCCGGCGTCATCGCAGCGGAAGGTGCAGGGGGTGCTGCCCGGGCTCGAGCCCGCCGAACTGCCGGCGGACGCAATCGAAGTCGGGCGCATCGACGGCGCCTGGGGCATCAAGGGGTGGTTGCGCATCGAGCCGTACAGCGCCGATCCCGAAGCCCTGTTTTCGTGCAAGCGCTGGTAC
>JAFECV010000725.1 GCA_018241985.1 Pseudomonadota bacterium
CGCGGCCCTCGGCCCCCTTGAGGGGGTTGGCGAAGCGACACGAAGTGCGCGGAGACTGGGGGTGGCCCCATGTCAACCTCCGATGTAGCTCATCTCGACATGCGGCTCGCCATCGGCGGCGGCCTGCGTGCCGCGCAGCTCGGAGTAGCGGTCGCTGCGGCCGCGCCAGATGCGCGCGATCGCGTCGGCGATCGCCTCGTCCGGCGCGCCGCCGCGCAGCATCGCACGCAGGTCGTAGCCGTGCCCGGCAAAGAGGCACAGGAACAGCTTGCCTTCGGTCGACAGCCGCGCGCGGTTGCAGCTCCCGCAGAACGCGCGCGTGACGCTGCTGATGAGGCCGATTTCGCCCGCCGCCGGATCGTGCCGGCCGCTCGCGTCGGCATGGCCCCAGCGCTCGGCGGTCTCGCCCGGCGCGGTCGGCGCGAGCGGCACCAGCGGCATTTCCGCGCGCAGGCGCGCCAGCAGCTCGCGCGAGGGCAGCACCTCGTCCATGCGCCAGCCGTTGGTGCTGCCGACATCCATGTATTCGATGAAGCGCAGCGCAATGCCGGTGCCGCGGAAGTGGCGCGCCATCGGCAGGATCTCCTGGTCGTTCGTGCCGCGCTTGACCACCATGTTGACCTTGATCGGCCCGAGGCCGGCCTCCCTAGCCGCGGCGATGCCATCCAGCACCTCCGCCACCGGAAAGTCCACGTCGTTCATGCGCCGGAACACCGCGTCGTCCATCGCATCGAGGCTGACCGTGACGCGGCGCAACCCGGCGGCCTTCAGCGCACGCGCCTTGCGCGCCAGCGCCGAGCCGTTCGTCGTCAGCGTCAGGTCGAGCGGTGCGCCATCCGGCGTGCGCAGCGCCGCCAGCTGTTCGATCAGGCCCTCCAGGTGGCGCCGCAGCAGCGGCTCGCCGCCGGTCAGCCGGATCTTGTGCACGCCCTGCAGCGCGAACAGCCGCGCGAGCCGCGTGATCTCCTCGAAGCTCAGCAGCGCAGCGTGCGGCAGGAACGGATGGTCCTTGCCGAACACTTCCTTCGGCATGCAGTAGGTGCAGCGGAAATTGCAGCGGTCGGTGACGCTGATGCGCAGGTCGCGCAGCGGCCGGCCGAGTTGGTCCGCGAGCGCACCGTTGCGCTGATCGACCAGAGGGATGACGGGTTCGGCCATGGGCCGATTGTGCATGGCCGGCAAAGCCCCGTTGGTGCGAGGCCCTTCAGATGGCCGCGGAGCAGGCCGTGCGCGGGCACCCGCGGAGCGGGCTACGCCCGGCCGCTGGGTGCGTCCCCTTCGGGAACCAGAAGGGGGAGGGCGGAGCGCGAAGCGCGAAGCCTGGGGGTTTC
>JAFECV010000726.1 GCA_018241985.1 Pseudomonadota bacterium
ACGATCGCGAAGAAACCCAGGTTTTCCTGGATGAGACGGACGTCCGCCCCGAGTTGCTCCAGTGCCCCGGGGGCGCCGGCGAGGTAGGGCCCCACGTCGAGAATGGGCAGTTCCCTGGCCTCGGCGATGGCGATGCGCACGGCCTCGGACGGCTGCGTGGTATTGGGAACGGTATTGCGGGTCGATGCTGTCACGGTTGATGTCTCCTGCTGAAAAATCTTCCTGAAAAACGATTGCGACTGAAGGCCGGCTCGTCTACCCCTCGCGGCGAGGGCTGCGCACCAAATGCCGTTCCTGTCTCGTTCGCTGTTGAACTCAAACGATGCCTGCGAGCCTCGGCATGAAGCTCCCTTCCAGGCGGTTGCGTCGTTCTGCATGCGCGACATGCTCACTCCCGATGTCGGCAAAGTGAGCGGGTTGCCGTCTCCGTGGCCGTTTCCGAGGCGATCGACGCACGAACCCCATCGAGCAGCTGAGCCAGCTGCTCGGCCAGGGGGATGTCGAAGAAGGCCTCTTCCCGGCGATCCAGGGCTTCCGCGACGCGCAATTCCGCGAGGCGCCTGAGCCGATAGCGGGCGCGCTGCACGCGCTGTACCGATTGCCGTTGGTGCATCGCGGCTTGCCATGCCTGATGCTGGTCGATGGCTCGCGACAAGGCCCGGATGGATTCGGGCTGGCTGGCAGACGCCAGCAGGATGGGCCGGCTCCAGGCGTCCGGTGCGCGCTGCGTCACCGCGGCAATCCGGCGCAGATCGGTCGCCATGCGCTGCGCGCCGGGCAGGTCCGCCTTGTTCACCACGAAGATATCGGCCATTTCCATGATGCCGGCCTTCATCGCCTGCACCGTGTCGCCGCTGTCGGGCAGCAGCACCAGCACCAGCGTGTCCACCTGGGCGCGCGCGGCGTATTCCGCCTGGCCCACGCCCACGGTTTCGAGCAGCACCTCGTCGAACCCATGCTGGTCCATCAGGTCCAGCATCTCGGGCAGGTTGTCGGCCAGGCCGTCGCTGCTTCTGCGCGAGCCCAGCGAACGGATGTACAGCTGCTCGCTGCCCATCAAGTCGTCCATGCGCACGCGGTCGCCCAAAATGGCGCCGCCGCTGCGCGGACTGCTCGGATCGACGGCCAGCACGCCGAGGCGGCCCTTGGGCAGGCGCTCCAGCGCCAGATGCCCCACCAGCGTGCTCTTGCCCGCTCCGGGCGCGCCGGTGATGCCGATGCGGCGCGCGGCATGGCGCGAAGGCGTCGGCAAGGGCCGCTGCGCCAACTCCATCGGGCTTGCATTGGCCAGCCGGGTCAGCGCACGGCTCAAGGCCCACCGGTCCAG
>JAFECV010000727.1 GCA_018241985.1 Pseudomonadota bacterium
GTGGTCGCGGTCGTCGTCGGAGACGTTGTCCTCCACCTCGAGGCGCTCGGAATACATGATGGCCCAGCCGACATGGTTGCCGCGCGAGCGATTGCCGGCGATGCGGCTGTCGTTGGTGTACATGTAGTGGATGGCGAAGCGCAGCTTGGAGAAGGTGTTGTTCTCGAAGCGGTTGTGGTGGCTGATCTTGACGTAGATGCCGTCGCGCCCGTGGCTGATGGTGTTGCCGATGATTGCGGCGCCCGGCGCGTTCCAGATCGACACGCCGTTGCCGGCCTCGGCCAGACGCAGGTCCTGGCGGCCGTCGATGATGTTGTTCTCGACCCGTGAATCGGCGGCGCCATGCAGGTAGACGCCAAACAGGTTGTTCATGAGGCGGTTGCCGCGCACGATCGTGCGCGGCGCCGCCTGCTGCACGAGGATGGCCGAATCCATGGCCGGCAGGTCGGTGCCGGAGCCGGTGATTTCCAGCCCCTCGATCCGCACGTCGGGCGCCGTCACGGTGATGACGCTGCCCGTGCCCGTACCCGTGATGATGGCGCCCGCCTGACCGCGCAGCTCGAGCGGGCGATCGATCACGAGGGGACCCGCGTGGCGGCCCGGCGCGAGCAGCAGCACCTCGCCCGGCGCCGCCGCATCGACCAGCGGTTGCAGCGGCGTGCCCGGCTCGACCACGCGCTGGGCGGCGCCGGCGCTGCCCAGCACCGCCAGCCCCAGCACCATTGGCGCCAGAGGCCGCCAGCTCAGTTCAGGCACGCCTGGCCTCGACCAGCATGCGCCCCTTCATCTCCATGTGCAGGGCATGGCAGAACCAGGAGCAGTAATACCAGAAGACGCCCGGTCGGTCGGCGGTGAAGGTGACCGAGGCAGTGGCTTGCGGCGCCACCTCGAAATTGATGCCATATCCGCCGAGGCCGAAGCCGTGCGTCAGGTCTTCCAGGCTGTCGCGGTTGGTGACGTAGATCGTCACCTCGTCGCCCTGCCTGACCTTGAAGTCGGTCAGGCTGAAGGTGGGTGCCACCGAGAACATGTACACGCGAACCTTGTGGCCGTCGCGAATGACCTTGGCCGCTTCCTCCAGCGTCACGCCGTCGGCCTTGGCCTGCGCGACGGCATCGGCGAAGAACGGATCGTCGCGCTTCCAGACGCTGATCGGGTTGACCTTGGAGCGGTGGATGATGGTCGCGTCATGCGGTTCGGCATACGAGGGGCCGTCATGCACCAGGATCATCTGGTCGCCCGAGATGTCGATCAGTTGGTCGTTCTCGGGCTTCAGCGGGCCGACGTTGAGGAAGCGGTCCTTGGAGAACTTGTTGAGCGACA
>JAFECV010000728.1 GCA_018241985.1 Pseudomonadota bacterium
TGCAAGGGCGCGGTCGAGGAAATCCTCGCCACCTGCACCCAGGTGCAGGTCGACGGGCACGACCTGGCGCTCGACGAAACCATGCTCGAGCGGGTGCGCAGCGTGACCGCCGACCTGAACGAGCAGGGCCTGCGCGTGGTCGCGGTGGCGATGAAGGAAGTGCCGCCTGACAAATCCACCTACGCGATCGCCGACGAGGCCGAGCTGACGCTGATCGGCTACATCGCGTTCCTCGATCCGCCGAAGGAGTCGACCGCGCCGGCGCTCAAGGCGCTGACCGAGCACGGGGTCGCGGTGAAGGTGCTGACCGGCGACAACGAACTGGTCACGGCCAAGATCTGCCGCGAGGTCGGACTGCCGTTCGAGCGTGTGATCCTGGGCCAGCAGCTCGACGACGTCGACGACGCGGGCCTTGCCGCGATGGTCGAGCGCTACAACGTGTTCGCCAAGCTCACGCCGCTGCACAAGGAGCGCATCGTGCGCGCGCTGCGCGGCAGCGGCCACGTGGTCGGCTTCATGGGCGACGGCATCAACGACGCGCCGGCGCTGCGCGCGGCCGATATCGGCGTCTCGGTCGACAGCGCGGTCGACATCGCGAAGGAGGCGGCCGACATCATCCTGCTCGAAAAGAGCCTGATGGTGCTCGAAGAGGGCGTGCTCGAAGGACGCAAGACCTTCTGCAACATGCTCAAGTACATCCGCATGACCGCGAGCTCGAACTTCGGCAACGTGTTCTCGGTGCTGATCGCAAGCGCCTTCCTGCCGTTCCTGCCGATGCTGCCGCTGCAGCTGCTGGTGCAGAACCTGCTGTACGACATCTCGCAGATCGCGATCCCGTTCGACAACGTCGACGACGAGCTGGTGCGCTATCCGCTCAAGTGGAACCCGGGCGACATCGGCCGCTTCATGGTGTTCTTCGGCCCGACCAGCTCGGTGTTCGACGTCATCACGTTCTGCGTGATGTGGTTCGTGTTCCGCGCGACCACGCCCGAGCAGCAGGCGCTGTTCCAGTCGGGCTGGTTCGTCGTCGGACTGCTGACGCAGACGCTGATCGTGCACATGATCCGCTCGCCCAGGCTCCCGTTCATCCAGAGCCGCGCGGCGCTGCCGCTGACGGTGATGACGCTGTTCATCATGGCGATCGGCATCTTCCTGCCGATGGGTCCGCTGGCGGAATATTTCAAGCTGACCGCGCTGCCGCTGGGCTACTTCCCGTTCATGGTCGCGATCGTCGCCGGCTACATGCTGCTGACGCAGGTGATGAAGGCGTTCTACGTGCGCCGGTTCGGCTGGCAGTGAGGCCCGGGGCGATGGCCGCGGCT
>JAFECV010000729.1 GCA_018241985.1 Pseudomonadota bacterium
CCACGCGGCCGAAGCCGGTCTGCTCCATGTTCGGCAGCACCGCCTGCATCAGCGTGAGCGCGCTGCCCAGGTGGATCTGCGTCAGGCCCTGCAGTTCGTCCACCGTGGCGTCCTGCAGCAGGTGCGGCCAGATCACGCCGGCGTTGTGGATGAAGTGGCTGACGGCAAAGCGCGCGGCCACTTCCTTGGCGGCCTGCTGTGTGGCGGCGGCGTCGAGCAGATCGACGTTGATGGCGGTGAGATTCGGGTGCTGCCACTCGGGCGCGCGCCGCGCCAGGCTGACGACGTGCCAGCCATCGGCCAGCATGCGCTGGCAGATGTCGGCGCCGATGCCGGCCGAGCCGCCGGTGACGAGGGCGGTGTAGCGGGGTTCGCTCATGCGGGGCTTCCTTCACTGGCAATCAGCGCGATCACGCGCAAGGGGCTGCCGCTGCCATGTTCGATCTTCAAGGGTGCCGCGACGATCAGCGCGCCCGTGGGCGGCAACTGTTCCAGATGGGCCAGGCATTGCAATCCGTACTTGCCCGCGCCGTGCATCAGCGTGTGGCAGGGGTAGGGCGGCAGCAGGTGCGCGGCCTGGCCGGCGTCGGTGCCGATGGTCTCGGAGCCGAAGCCCAGCACGTCGCGCTGCTCGACCAGAAAGCGCACCGCCTCGGCGCTCGGCCCCGGCGTGTGCTGGCCGGTGGCGTCGTAGTTCTGGTAGGCGCGCGCGTCGCGCCGTTGGCTCCAGTGGTGCGACCAGTCGGTGCGCATGAAGACCCAGTGGCCGGCGGGGATGCGCCCGTGCTTTGCTTCGAAGGCCTCGATGTCGGCCACGGTCATCAGGTAGTCGGCGTCTTGCGACGCCCGAGCGCTGCAGTCGATCACGCAGGCCGGGGCGACGAAGTGCGCGGGCGGCACGGCGTCCACCGCGTTGTTGACGCGATCGCGCCCGGTGATCCAGTGGATCGGCGCGTCGAAGTGCGTGCCGGTGTGCTCGCTGCACGAGATGTTGTTCCAGTACCAGCTGCTCCCGCGCTCGTCGTAGGCCGAGACCTGCTCGATGCGAAACGGCTGGCATTGGCCCAGCTCGGGCGGCAGGCCCAGGGTGGGAAAGTCGGTGCTGAGGGTGTGCGAGAGGTCGACGATGCGCACGCTCCCACCCTGCAAGGCGCTGGCCAGTTGGCCCAGCGGATGGCTTGGGTTCATGTCACTGCCCTCCCGCGGCAAGTTCACGTTCGAGCACCTTGGGGTTGTCGCGCCAGCGCGCCAGCCAGTCCTGCGCGATGTCGCCCGGATAGACGTCTTCCACGCCGCCCTGCAGCGCCTTGACGATGGC
>JAFECV010000072.1 GCA_018241985.1 Pseudomonadota bacterium
GGATTTCTTTCGCCGACGCGCGGCGAGATCCTGCTCGGCGGCAGAAAGGTCACCGGCCCCGGGTCGGACCGCGGCGTCGTGTTCCAGAAGCATGCGCTGCTGCCGTGGCTCAACGTGATCGACAACACCGAATTCGGGCTGAGGCTGCAGGGCGTGGGCAAGAAGGAGCGCTTAGCGATCGCTTCGCGCAACCTGGCCCTGGTCGGCCTGAAGGACTTTCACAAGCACATGATCTACCAGCTCTCCGGCGGCATGCAGCAGCGCGTGGGCATCGCGCGCGCGCTTACCTGCAATCCGGCGACGCTGCTGATGGACGAGCCGATGGCGGCACTCGATGCGCTGACGCGCGAGACGATCCAGGAACTGCTGCTCGACGTCTGGCAGAAGACCGGCAAGATGTTCTTCTTCATCACGCACAGCGTCGAGGAGGCGTTGTTCCTCGCGACCCGCGTGATCGTGATGTCGCCGCGGCCGGGGCGCATCACCAACACCTTCGATCTCGATTTCAACCGCCGCTTTCTCGAAAGCCGCGACGCGCGCACGGTCAAATCCAGCCCCGATTTCATCAAGATGCGCGAAAAGGTGCTCGGCATCATCTACGGCGACGAGAGGGCGGGGGAAAGCCAGATGGAGGCAGCCCATGCTTAAGCTCGGATTTCCAAAGTCGCGGCTGGGCGTCGTCGAGTCCGGCAGCGCAGCCGCCCCCGGCGGCGGGCTGATGCGCCTGTTCGCCAGCAAGGCCGCGGCGCCGGGCCAGGTCTACGGCGCGCCGGGCCAGGGCAGGAGCACGACGATCAGCGTGGTGACGACGATCGTGCTGATCGCCGTGTGGTTCCTGATCACCGACATGGGCTGGATCAAGCCGCTGTTCCTGCCTTCGCCGCAGGCGGTGTGGAGCAAGTTCGTCATCGCGGTCACCGAGGGCGTCGCGAACTCGACGCTGTGGCAGCACACGGTCACCAGCCTGTCGCGCGTGTTCGGCGCGTTCCTGCTGTCGTGCGTGACCGCGATCCCGATCGGCATCCTGATGGGCACGAACCGCGTGATGCGCGGCATCTTCGACCCGCCGATCGAGTTCTACCGCCCGCTGCCGCCGCTGGCCTACCTGCCGCTGATGATCATCTGGTTCGGCATCGGCGAGCTGTCGAAGATCCTGCTGATCTTCCTCGCGATCTTCGCGCCGATGGCGATCTCGGCGCGCGCCGGCGTGCGTTCGGTCGGCATCGAGCAGATCCACGCCGCCTACGCGATGGGCGCGAGCCGGTTCCAGATCATCCGGCACGTGGTGCTGCCGGCCGCGACGCCGGAAATCCTGACCG
The DNA here is from genome assembly GCA_018241985.1 of Pseudomonadota bacterium. GTDB lineage: Bacteria > Pseudomonadota > Gammaproteobacteria > Burkholderiales > Burkholderiaceae_C > Rhodoferax_A. The sequence continues at coordinate 1,320 of JAFECV010000072.1, forward strand.
GCATGCGCATCGGCATCGGCTTCGGCTGGACCACGCTGGTCGCCGCCGAAATGGTTGCCGCAACCCGCGGCCTCGGCTTCATGGTGCTGAACGCCGCGCAGTACCTGCAGACCGACACCGTCATCATGGGCATCATCGTGATCGGCCTGTTCGCGTTCGCGTTCGACCTGCTGATGCGCTATATCGAGCGGATGCTGGTGCCTTGGAAGGGGCGGGTCTGACGGCGACGCCGGTCCGGGCGCCGCTGGTGGCCCGGTCTGGCGGAAGCGGTGAGATTCGAACTCACGGATGGTTGCCCATCGCCGGTTTTCAAGACCGGTGCCTTCAACCGCTCGGCCACGCTTCCTGGGTTTGCGACGATCGGATCGGGTTCAATACCCTGACTGACTCGCCGCGGCCGTCATTCTAGGCCCCGCTTCCCGTCAACGGCACGCTGACGAGGTGCAAGCGCGCAGCCCGCGTCAGGCCTGGGTCAGCTCGTACCGCACCGCGTCATCCTCCTCGCGGTGGAACAGCGAATCGAGCACGAAGTGGTAGCCGGTGTATTCGCGCCGCACCCAGTAGCCGAGCGCGGGCGCGAACCAGAGCTGTTCGTCGCGCGTGTGGCCGCCGTAGACCGAATCGATCTGTTCGAACCAGATCGTGCGGCGCACCCGCAGCGTGTCGAATTCTCCGGCCGGCACGGTGATGCGCTCCCAGGCGAGGCCGCTGACGCGCGTGTCCCAGCGCTGCCAGTAGGTTGAATTGCCGCGCCGGTAGCGGTTGTGGACGATGGTGCTGGTGCCGATCGCGAGGCCTTCCGGCGCGAGCTGGTCCGGCTGCTGGAATTCGTACTGCAGGTCGTAGAACAGCTCCTGGCTCACCGCGGTGGCGGTCGCCAGCACGCAGCGGCCGGTGCGCGGGGCGCCGCTCTCCCGATAGGTGTTCGACGGCGGCAGGCTCACGTCCAGCGTCCGCCCCGGTCCGCTCGGCGCCACGGCAACGACCTGGTAGTGCGCCTCGCCCAGGTCGACGCCGTTGAAGAGATTGATCGCGCGGAACGCGAGCTTGCGGCCATCGGCCAGCGGCGTGACCTGCGGCGATACGGGGACCGGCAGCGGCGTCGGCGGGGCAAGCTTGGGGGCGCTCGCGCAGCCCGCGAGTTCCGCCACCAGCGGGGCGCCGGCCAGCGCCGCGGCGCCGGTGAGCCAGTCGCGGCGGCTGAGGCGGGGCCGGTTGTCGGGGCGGCTGTTCGATCGAGTTTTCATGGTGCTTCGAGGATAGCGCTGGCCGCGAGTTTCCGCCGCACGGCGGAGCTCACGCGATAAATTGCAGCGCCGCCAGCTTGGCGTAGATGCCGCCCTGCGCGACCAGCGCATCGTGCGTGCCCTGCTGGGTGATGCGGCCGTGGTCCATCACGACGATGCGATCCGCGCGCTGCACGGTCGCGAGCCGGTGCGCGATCACCAGCGTGGTGCGTCCGCGCATCGCCGATTCGAGCGCCGCCTGCACCATGCGTTCGCTCTCGGCATCGAGCGCGCTGGTGGCCTCGTCGAGCAGCAGCAGCGGCGGGTTCTTCAGGATCGCGCGCGCGATCGCGATGCGCTGGCGCTGGCCACCCGACAGGCGCACGCCGCGTTCGCCGAGGAAGGTGCGATAGCCCTCGGGCAGCGCGCCGATGAATTCGTGCGCATGGGCGGCGCGGGCCGCGGCTTCGACCTCGCCGTCGCCGGCGCCGGGCCGGCCGTAGCGGATGTTCTCCAGCGCGCTGGCCGAGAAGATCACCGGCTCCTGCGGCACGATCGCGATGCGCTCGCGCAAATCTCTCAGCGCCATCTCGCGCGTCAGGGCGCCGTCCAGCCTGATCGTGCCGGCAGTCGGGTCGTAGAAGCGCAGCAGCAACTGGAACACGGTGCTCTTGCCGGCGCCGCTCGGGCCCACCAGCGCCACCGTTTCGCCCGGCGCCACCGAGAGGCTGAAATCGACGAGCGCAGCCTGCGTCGGGCGCGACGGGTAGTGGAACGTCAATGCTTCGAAAACGATAGCGGTACCTGAAGGCGGTACCTTGGCTTCGACCGGATTTGATGGTGAAACAATGCTAGAGCGCGTCGCCAGCAGCTCCATCAGCCGCTCGGTCGCGCCGGCGGCGCGCAGCAGGTCGCCGTAGACCTCGCCCAGCACCGCGAACGCGCTCGCGAGGATCACCACGTACAGCACGGTCTGGCCGAGTTGGCCCGGCGACATCCGGCCCGCCAGCACCGCCTGCGCGCCCTGGTGCAGGCCCCAGATCAGCGCCGCGCTGGTCGCGATGATGATGAACGCGACCAGCACCGCGCGCGCCCGGGTGCGCCGCACCGCGGTCTGGAACGCGTTCTCGGTGGAGGCGCGAAAGCGCCCGGATTCGCGCTCCTCGGCGGTGTAGCTCTGCACCACGGGGATCGCGTTCAGCACCTCGGCCGCGATCGCGCTGGCGTCGGCGACCCGGTCCTGGCTCGCGCGCGAGAGGCGCCGCACGCGCCGGCCGATCCACAGCGTCGGCAGCACCACCAGCACCAGCACGCCGAGCACGCTGGCCATCACGGTCGGATTGGTCCAGACCAGGATGACGAGCGCGCCCAGCCCCATCACCGCGTTGCGCAGCCCCATGCTCAGCGACGAGCCGACGACGGTCTGCACCAGCGTGGTGTCGCCGGTCAGGCGCGACAGCACCTCGCCGGTCTGCGTGGTCTCGAAGAACTCCGGGCTCTGATGCAGCACGTGGCGGTACACCGCGTTGCGGATGTCGGCCGTGACCCGCTCGCCGAGCCAGCTCACCATGTAGTAGCGTGCCGCCGACGAGAGGCCGAGCGCGACCGCGACCGCGAACAGCAGCGCGAAATGCCCGCCGAGCGCGACCGCCTGCGCGCCGCGGTCGGCGTGGACCAGGCCGGCGTCCATCAGTCCCGCGTCGATCAGCCCGCGCAGCGCGAGCGGAAACACCAGCGTCGCGGCCGCGGCGAACAACAGGAACAGCAGCGCCAGCGCGATCCGGCCGCGGTACGGACGCAGGAACGGCAGCAGCCCCGACAGCGATCGCGGGGAGCCTCGGCGCGGGTCGGTGCGGGGTTGGGCCATCGGGTGCAAGTGTAGTCAGTTCCGTTGTCCCGGCAAAAATTGCCTTGACAATGGTTGCTTATGCAAATAATATCCGCGGATGACACAGCGTGATCGCGATACCGGCGCCGCTTCGGCGTCCGAGTCGGCGGGGACCGAGTTCTACCGGCCGGATACCTACTTTGCGGAAGACAGCGTCGGCCTGCTGATGCGCAAGGCCGTGAACCGGCTCGCGCAGGAGGTCGAACGCCAGATGGTGCCGAACGGTCTCACCAACGCACAGTGGGTGCCGCTGCTCAAGCTCTACCTGGGCGAGGCCGGCACCGCGGCCGAACTCGCGCGCCTGTGCGAGCTCGACGCGAGCGCGATGACCCGGCTGCTGGACCGGGTCGAGGCGAAGGGGCTGTGCCGGCGCGAGCGCTCGTCCGAGGACCGCCGCGTGGTCAGCCTGCAGCTCACGCCGGAAGGGCGCGAGGCGGCGCAGAAGATTCCCGAGGTGCTGTCGCGCATCCAGAACACCTGCCTCGCCGGCTTCACGCGCGAGGAATGGCTGGCGCTGAAGGGCTATCTGCGGCGCCTGCTCGAGAACATGCAGGCGCTGTCGGGCGCCGGAGAGCCGAATGAAAAACAACATTGAGCGGCGGATGCTCCCGACCCGGCTGCTGACGATAGGCGCGCTCGCGTTCTTGCTCGCCGGTTGTGCCGACATGGCCGGTGTGCCGCCGCCGCAGGCGAAGATGCGCGATGCCGCGTCGCTCGGCCTCGCCGGCGCGGCGGCGCAGCCCGCGCTGTCGGCCGAGTGGTGGCGCACGTTCGGCGACCCGCAGCTCGACGCGCTGGTCGACCGCGCATTGCAGGACAGCCCCAGCCTCAAGCTCGCGCAGGCGCGGCTCGAGCGCGCGCGGGCGATGAGCGAAGGCGCGCGCTCCGCGCTGCTGCCGAAGCTCGGCGCCGAGCTCGACCTGAACCGGCAGTTGTTCACGGCGAACTCCATCTATCCGCCGCCGCTGGGCGGCGCGATCTACAACTCGGGCCAGGCGCAGCTCGAAGGCAGCTGGGAAATCGATTTCTTCGGCAAGAACCGCGCGGCGCTGGACGCGGCGCTCGGCAACACGCTGGCGGCCGAGGCCGACGCGCAGGCCGCGCGCGTGCTGCTCGCCAGCAACGTGGCGCGCGGCTATTTCCAGCTTGCGCGGCTGCACGACCAGCTCGCGGTGGCCGAGCGCACGCTCGCGCAGCGCGAGCAGGAGCTGGGTCTGGTGCGCGACCGCTTCGATGCCGGGCTCGACACCACGCTGGAGCTGCGCGAGAGCGAAGGCGGCCTGCCGGACGCGCGCCGGCAGATCGAGGCGCTCGCTGAGCAGATCACGCTGCAGCGCAATGCGCTGGGCGCGCTGGTTGGGCAGCCAGATGCGGCCAAGACGCTGACGCCGCCTGCATTGACAGCTATCAAGTCAGTAGCAATGGCGCAGGCGGTTCCGGCCAACCTGCTCGGGCGGCGCGCCGACGTGGCCGCGGCGCGCTGGCGGGTCGAAGCCGCGAGCGAGGACGTGAAGAACGCGAAGCGCCAGTTCTACCCGAACGTGAACCTGGTCGCGCTGGCGGGCTTTTCCAGCCTCGGCTTCGGCAACCTGTTCAAGAGCGGCAGCGCGCAGTGGAACGTGGGCCCGGCGATCACGCTGCCGATCTTCGAGGGCGGCCGGCTGCGCGCCAACCTGCACGGCAAGAACGCCGACCTCGACGCCGCGGTGGAGAGCTACAACGCCACCGTGCTCGACGCGGTGCGCGACGCGGCGGACCAGATCGCGTCGCTGCAGTCGATCGCGCGCCAGCAGACGCAGCAGAGCCAGGCGCGGGCCGCGGCCGAGAGCGCGTACGACATCTCGCTGCAGCGCTACAAGGCGGGCCTCGGCACCTACCTGAACGTGCTGACCGCCGAGTCCACCGTGCTGGCGCAGCGCCGGCTCGAGGTCGATCTGCGCGCGCGCGCGCTCGATACCCAGGTCGCGCTGATCCATGCGCTCGGCGGCGGCTACCCGGCCGAGGCCGTGGCGCAGGCCGATGCCAAGGCGGCGCCCGAGCGCGTCGCGTCGCGGCCCTGACCCCGTGACGGCAACCCGTGATGCAACCGATTCATTCCACCGATTCCCGATCATGAACGACACCGTGCAAACCCCGGCCGAACCCGAAGTGCCCGCCGGCAACCCGAAGCGCAGGAAGGCCCTGACCGTGCTCGCCGTCCTGGTGCTGATCGCCGGCGTGGGCTGGGGCGCCTACGAGTGGCTGGTCGCCAGCCACTACGAGGACACCGACAACGCCTATGTCGAGGGCAACGTGATCCAGGTCACGCCGCAGACCGGCGGCACCGTGACCGCGATCATGGCCGACGACACCGACTTCGTGCATGCCGGCGTGCCGCTGGTCAAGTTCGATCCGACCGACGCCAAGGTCGCGCTGGCGCAGGCCGACGCGAACCTGGCGCAGACCGTGCGCCAGGTGCGCACGCTGTATGCGAACAACGGCACGCTCGATGCGCAGATCAAGCTGCGCGAGGCCGACGTGGTGCGGGCGCAGAGCGATCTGGGCCGGGCGACCGAGGACTTGAAGCGGCGCGAGTCGCTGGGGGCCAGCGGCGCGGTGTCCAAGGAAGAGCTCGAACATGCCCGGACCCAGCTCGCGACCGCGCGCAGTGCGCTGGCGGCCGCGCAGGCCGGCGTCGTGGCCGCGCGCGAGCAGCTGGCGAGCAACGAATCGATGACCGAGGGCACGACGCTCGAGCACCACCCGAGCGTGCAGGCCGCCGCGGCCAAGGTGCGCGAGGCCTATCTGGCGCTGCAGCGCACCACCATTCCCGCGCCGGTGGACGGCTACGTGGCGCGGCGCACGGTGCAGCTCGGCCAGCGCGTCGCGCCCGGCACGCCGCTGATGTCGATCGTGCCTTTGAGCCAGGTCTGGGTCGACGCGAACTTCAAGGAAGTGCAGCTGCGCAACATCCGCATCGGCCAGCCGGTCCAGTTGGTCGCCGACGTGTACGGCGGCAAGGTCGAGTACAAGGGCCGGGTCGTGGGCCTGGCCGCGGGCACCGGCTCCGCCTTCGCGTTGCTGCCGGCGCAGAACGCGACCGGCAACTGGATCAAGGTGGTGCAGCGGCTGCCGGTGCGCATCGCGCTCGATCCGAAGCAACTGGCGCAGCATCCGCTACGCGTCGGGCTGTCGATGGAAGTGACGGTCGACGTCAGCAGCAAGCAAGGCAAGACGCTGGCCGATGCGCCGACCGATCAGGCGCCGGCACAGACCGAGGTGTACGCGTCGCAGGACGACGGCGCGAACGCCGAGGTGCGTCGCGTGATCGCGGAGAACGCCGGCGGCAGGGCCGCGGTGGGCGGACCCGGCGGCGCGGCACCCAGCCACGACGCCGCGGCGGTCGCGGGAAAGCCCGTGCACCCGATCCACTCGCGCAATGTTGCGCCGGCGATGGCGTTGAACTGAGCCTGTAGCCCACGGCGGCGCAGCGCTGGTCTTCGGCTGGCGCCGCGGCATTCAAAGGGCAGTTCACCATGGCATCCGACTCCAGATACGCCGAGCAGCCGCCGCTCGAAGGCGCGCTGCGCATGTGGGGCACGATCGCGCTGTCGGCCGCCACGTTCATGAACGTGCTCGATTCGTCGATCGCGAACGTGTCGCTGCCGGCGATCGCGGGCGACCTGGGCGTCAGCCCGAACCAGGGCACCTGGGTGATCACCAGCTTCGCGGTCGCGAACGCGGTGTCGGTGCCGCTGACCGGCTGGCTGTCGGAGCGCTTCGGCCAGGTCCGGTTGTTCGTCGGCAGCGTGCTGCTGTTCGTGCTGTGTTCGTGGCTGTGCGGCCTGGCGCCGAACATGACGCTGCTGATCATGTTCCGCGTGCTGCAGGGCTTCGTCGCCGGGCCGATGATCCCGCTGTCGCAGTCGCTGCTGCTGACCATCTATCCGAAGGTGATGGCCGGGATGGCGATGGCGATGTGGTCGATGACGGTGCTGATCGCGCCGGTGGTCGGCCCGCTGCTCGGCGGCTGGATCACCGACAACATCTCGTGGCCGTGGATCTTCTACATCAACATCCCGGTCGGACTGATCGCCGCGACGG
>JAFECV010000730.1 GCA_018241985.1 Pseudomonadota bacterium
TCAACGCGAACCGTTTACTTCACAAGCTCTGAGGTCAGCGTGCCGTCGGCGTTGAAGATGGGCCCATTGCTGATATGCGTATTTCGGCCCATTGTGACCGGCCGTTTCGGCATCGTGACCGGTGATTCCGGCGATCGTGACCGACCCTCCGTTTCGGATCATCGTGACCGACCATTTCGGCGATCGTGACCGCCAAATCGGCGTCCCCTGAGGGGCTCTGACTTGCCGGTGGTGCTGCGTAGAGAACGCAAACCCGGGTGTCCTACCCTCGACGGTCTTTTCCCGTCAAGGCCCTGGATGCCACAAAACGAATGTCTCTACGCATAATCAAGAATGTAATTCGCCTGAAGTGGCAGGCACAGCTCTCTCTCGAGCAGATCGCCTCCACCCTCGGGATCTCCAAAGGTGCCGTCGCCAAGTACGTCAGCTTGACGAGCGTCGCCGGGCTCGATTGGGAGACGGTGCAGGACTGGAGCGAACAGCGGCTGTCCACCGCGCTGCAGCCGCGCGCTGCGCCCTCGCAGCCTTTCGTCGAACCTGACTGGAGCCGCATGCACCGCGAGCTTGACCGCAAGGGCATGACGCTGATGCTGCTGTTGTCGGCGCCGAACGAAATTTGAGCCACCGTGCCGATGCAATATTGAGCCAGGGCTAAACGCCTTCCGCGAGCGGTCGGCTTGTGGATAAGTCTACGTCCTTGTCTTCATTGCCTCCTCTTTGATCGATTGCGGGGCGGCCGCGGAGGGCGAAGCCCGCAGCGGCTGCCCCGCGCGGAGTCAGTCACTCGCCGGGCCGGCCGGTTTGGGGTCAGCGCCCTTGCGTGCCTGCTCTCGCGCCTTGATCCGCTTCTTCGCAACCGCAGTGCTGTGCAGGAACCGGTGGCTCTCGTTTCCGGTCTCCACGATGTGGCAGTGATGGGTGAGGCGATCGAGCAAGGCGGTGGTCATCTTGGCGTCGCCGAACACGGTGGACCACTCGGCGAAGTCCAGGTTGGTAGTGATCATCACGCTGGTGTGCTCGTACAGGCGGCTCAGGAGATGAAACAGCAGCGCGCCGCCGGCCTGGCTGAATGGCAGGTAGCCCAGTTCGTCCAGGATCACCAAATCCATGCGCAAGAGGCTCTCTGCCACCCGGCCCGCGCGCCCCTGCGCCTTCTCTCGCTCCAGCGCGTTGACCAGATCGACCGTGGAGTAAAAGCGCACCCGCTTCCCATGCTTGGTGACGCCAGCGACACCGAGCGCAGTCGCCAGGTGCGTCTTGCCGGTTCCGGGTCCGCCAACCAATACGACGTTCTGCGTTTGCTCGGTGAACTCCAACT
>JAFECV010000731.1 GCA_018241985.1 Pseudomonadota bacterium
AGCACGGCGACATCATCCTGAAGCCGCTCGACGGCATGGGAGGCATGGGGATCTTCCGCGTGCGGGGCGACGGCCTGAACCTCGGCAGCATCACCGAGACGCTGAACCATGGCGGCACCCGGTTCGTGATGGTGCAGCGCTTCCTGCCCGAGGTGCTGCAGGGCGACAAGCGGGTGCTGGTGATCGCCGGCGAGCCGGTGCCGTACAGCCTCGCGCGCATCGCGCAGGGGCGCGAGGTGCGCGCGAACCTGGCGGCCGGCGGCAAGGGCGTGGCGCAGCCGCTGTCGGCGCGCGATCAGGAAATAGCGCGCTCGCTCGGGCCGGTGCTTGCCGCGCGCGGCCTGCTGCTGGTCGGGATCGACGTGATCGGCGACTGGGTGACCGAGATCAACGTCACCAGCCCGACGTGCTTTCAGGAGATCACCGAGCAGACCGGCTTCGACGTCGCCGCGATGTTCACCGACGCGCTGCTCGCGGCGCTGTAGCGCGGCGAGCCGGCTTGTTCAATTCATCTTTGGCAGGCCCGGCAGCGCATCAATCCCAAAGGAACGAAAGGCCGCGGAGCAGGCCGTTCGCGGGCACCCGCGGATCGGGCTCTGCCGGTCCGCTGGGTGCGCCCCCTCGAAGGGGGTTGGCGAAGCGACACGCAGTGCGCGCAGCCTGGGGGTGAGCCTTATACCGGCGCACCGTCCACGAACACCTTCAGTTCGTCGGCTTGGAACGCGGTCCAGGTCTCGTTCTTCGTCAGCGGCGCGGTCACCACCACGGCGGCGCGGTCGTCGGGCTGGTTGATGTCGGAGAAGTCGACCGACAGGTCCTCGTCGGCCAGCGTCGCCAGCGCGAACGGGTACTGCCGCACCAGGTAGTACAGGCTGGTGGACGCATGCGCCCACAACGCCTCGCCGTTCGAGAGCAGGAAGTTGAAGCTGCCGTGGCGCCGGATCTGCGGCAGCAGCTCGTGCAGCGTCAGCGTCAGCTCGGCCACGCTCGGAAGGCCGGCGTGCGACTTGTTGAGCTGCTGCATGATCCAGCAGAACGCGCGCTCGCTGTCGGTGGTGCCGACCGGATGAAAGCTGCCGTGCAGCCGCGGGTGGTAGTCCTTCAGGTCGCCGTTGTGCGCGAACACCCAGTAGTGGCCCCACAGCTCGCGCACGAACGGGTGCGCGTTCTCGAGCAGCACGTCGCCCTGGGTCGCCTTGCGCACATGGGCGACGATGTTGCGGCTCTTGATCGGATAGCGCCGGATCAGCTCGGCCACCGGCGACGCCACCGCGCTCTCGTGGTCGACGAAATGGCGCAGGCCGCGGCCTTCGAAGA
>JAFECV010000732.1 GCA_018241985.1 Pseudomonadota bacterium
GACATCGACAAGCAGACGCAGGGCAAGTTCCGCAGCTACACCATCGACATCACCTACCCGCTCGCCTGGGGGCGCGAGGGGGTCGAGGCCAAGCTCGCCTCGCTGTGCGCCGAGAGCGTGGACGCGATCCGCGGCGGCAAGAACATCCTGATCGTCAGCGACCGCGCGGTCGGCCCGACGCAGGTCGCGATTCCCGCGCTGCTCGCGCTGTCGGCGATCCACCAGCACCTGGTGCGCGAGGGCCTGCGCACCACCGCCGGCCTGGTGGTCGAGACCGGCTCGGCGCGCGAGGTGCATCACTTCGCGCTGCTGGCCGGCTACGGCGCCGAAGCGGTGCACCCGTACCTCGCGCTGGAAACGCTGGCCAGCATCGCGCCGAGCCTGCCGGGCGAGGTGGGCGCCGACAAGGCGATCGCCAACTACGTGAAGGCGATCGGCAAGGGCCTGTCCAAGGTCATGTCCAAGATGGGCGTGTCGACCTACATGAGCTACTGCGGCGCGCAGTTGTTCGAGGCGATCGGGCTCGACAGCCAGGTGGTCGACAAGTACTTCACCGGCACCGTGAGCCGGGTCGAGGGCATCGGCGTGTTCGAGATCGCCGAGGAGGCGATCCGCATGCACCGGGCCGCGTACGGCACCGACCCGGTGCTGTCGCAGATGCTCGATCCGGGCGGCGAATACGCGTGGCGCGTGCGCGGCGACGAGCACATGTGGACGCCGGACGCGATCGCCAAGCTCCAGCATTCGACCCGCGCGAACAACTGGAGCAGCTACAAGGAATACGCGCAGATCATCAACGACCAGAGCCGGCGCCACATGACGCTGCGCGGCCTGTTCGAGTTCCGGATCGATCCGGCGAAGGCGATTCCTGTCGATCAGGTCGAGCCCGCGGCCGAGATCGTGAAGCGCTTCGCCACCGGCGCGATGTCGCTCGGCTCGATCAGCACCGAGGCGCACACCACGCTGGCGATCGCGATGAACCGCATCGGCGGCAAGAGCAACACCGGCGAGGGCGGCGAAGATCCGAAGCGCTACCGCGCCGAACTGCAGGGCATCGCGATCCGCGAGGGCGACACCGTCGGCGGCGTGATCGGCGAGGCCAATGTCGAGGTCGAGCAGACGCTCGAGGGCGGCGACTCGCTGCGCAGCCGCATCAAGCAGATCGCGTCGGGGCGCTTCGGCGTGACCGCCGAGTACCTGGTGAGCGCGGACCAGATCCAGATCAAGATGGCGCAGGGCGCGAAACCGGGCGAGGGCGGCCAGCTGCCGGGCCGCAAGGTGTCCGAGTACATCGGCCAGCTGCGCCATTCGGTGCC
>JAFECV010000733.1 GCA_018241985.1 Pseudomonadota bacterium
ACACCTGGCGCCGCGCGGCGGACGTCGCCGAAGGTTTTGGCGAGCGGCTCGCGGCGGAAGGCGAGATCTGCTGGGGCGGCATGCATGGCTGGAAGCACATGGTCGATCTGCTGGAGCAGACCGGCCGGCCGCAAACGGTCGGCTTCCAGGCCGACATGGCGCACACGCTGCTCTACACGCTCGGCTACAACGCGCCGGAGGACCGCATCGTCCCCGAGAATTTCGCCTGGGACCGCGCGGGGAAGGAGGCGGCGCTGCAGACGATGACCGACGCGCTGCGGCCCTGGACCTTCGACTTCCACGTCGCGCAGAACGACGCGACGGTGAAGGGCATGGGCAGCCACGACAAGACCGGCCGCCACTGCCTGCCGAACGACCCCAACGGCAAGCTCGATATCGCGCACGACGCCGGCTACTGGCTGCGCGGCACCGACGGGCAGCCGACGCGGGCATTCCGGCACATCTGCTGGGACGGCTGCATGTTCGCCAACGAGACGATGCTGCTGCCGCAGACCTGGAACGACATCCTCGCGGCAATGCTCCGCGTCCGCGACGCGCATGGCTGGCGGGAATAGGCGGGGGATCGGCACGATGAGCACGAAAAAACCGCTGAATGTCGGCATGGTCGGCATCAGCTTCATGGGCCGCGCGCACAGCAACGCCTTCCGCCAGGTCAGCCAGTTCTTCGACCTGCCGTACCGCCCGGTGCTGAAGGCGATCTGCGCGCGCAATTCTGACGCGGTGCACAAATTCGCCGGCCAGTGGGGCTACGACTCGGCGGAGACCGATTGGCGCAAGCTGGTCGAGCGCCCCGACATCGACGTCATCGACATCGCGAGCCCGAACGACACGCACCACGACATCGCCATCGCCGCGGCCGAGGCGGGCAAGATGGTGCTGTGCGAAAAGCCGCTCGGCCGCACGGCGGAGGAGTCGCTGCGCATGACCGAGGCGGTGGAGCGCGCCGGCGTGCGCAACATGGTCTGGTACAATTATCGACGCGTGCCGGCGGTGACGCTCGCCAAGCAGCTGATCGACGAGGGCAAGCTGGGCAGGATCTTCCACTACCGGGCAAAGTTCCTGCAGGACTGGACGATGTCGCAGGACCTGCCGCAGGGCGGCACCGGGCTGTGGCGGCTCGACAAGGCGGTCGCCGGCAGCGGCGTCACCGGCGACCTGCTCGCACACTGCATCGACACCGCGATGTGGCTGAACGGGCCGATCGCCGAAGTGAGCGCGGTGACAGAAACTTTCATCAGAGAGCGTACGCACCAGCTCACCGGCAAGGTCGAGCCGGTCACCATCGACGACGCCA
>JAFECV010000734.1 GCA_018241985.1 Pseudomonadota bacterium
GACGCTGCTCGCGAACGCGTCGCACGAGCTGCGCTCACCGCTGACGCGCATCCGCATGGCGCTCGAGCTGATGGGCAGCACGCCGTCGGCGATGTTCCGGGACGAGATTTCGCGCAACATCGGCGAGCTCGACCAGCTGATCGACGAGATCCTGCTCGCGAGCCGGCTCGACGCGCGCGCCGCCGACGTCGGCAGCGTCGAGGCGGTGGACCTGACCGCGCTCGCGGCCGAGGAATGCGCGCAGCTCGGACTGGAGCTCGACGCCGACGGCGGCCCGGCCACGGTGCAGGGTGTCGCAAAGCTGCTGCGCCGCGCGGTCCGCAACCTGCTCGAGAACGCGCGCCGCTACGGCAGCGGCGGCGCGATCACGACCAGCGTGCGGCGCGAAGGCAGCCGCGCGGTGCTGCGCGTGAGCGACCGCGGGCCCGGCGTGCCGGCCGCGCAGCGCGAGCGCATCTTCGAGCCGTTCTACCGGCTGCCAGGCGCGAGCGAGCGCGAAGGCGGCGTCGGCCTCGGTCTCGCGCTGGTGAAGGCGATCGCCGAACGCCATCACGGCACGGTGCGCTGCGAGGAGCATCCAGGCGGTGGCGCGACCTTCGTGCTGGATCTGCCGTGCGAGGCAGCGTGAACATAAGGCGCGATCGCGCGCTGCGGCCACTGCGCTAGCACCGCGTATCGCCGGCCGATTTCAGGAGTTGTGCAATATCACACAAGAATTGCCGGCCGGGCGCGCTTGAATCGTGACTTTCTCCCTGAACCGGGGATGCATTCGCGCGCCGGATTGCCTAAAGTAAATGCACTGCTGTCACAGGATACGAAGGCATAACACGCGGGTTCGCGTCGAACAGGAAATCGAGCATCCCAACGACGTCCTTCCAAGGACTTCAAAGGCCACCCTCCGGTGGCCTTTTTTTGTGTCGCTGGGGCGCCACAAGACAAGAGTCAGCGGGTGCCCTGCACCTCGACCACGACTCGACGGTTCGGGGCGAGGCAGGCGATCAGTTCCGCACGCTTGCGGCCGTTGCAGGTCTTCACCGGGTCGGCGCTGCCGCGACCCTCGGCGTCGATCCGATCCGCGGCCACGCCCTTGCCGACCAGGTAATCCCGCACCGTGGCGGCACGGCGCTCGGAAAGCTTGCGATTGGACGCCGCGCTGCCCAGGCGATCGGTGTAGCCGATCACATGCACGTGGCCGGCCTGCGCGCCCGGTGCATTGAGCTTCGCCGCCAGCGCATCGAGCTGTCCGCGGCCATCCGGCTTGATGTCGGCGAGTCCCGCCTTATCGAACGCGAATAGCGTATCGGCCGACAGCGT
>JAFECV010000735.1 GCA_018241985.1 Pseudomonadota bacterium
CCGTTCAAGCGACCGCCGCGGATCGGGCTTGGCCCGGCCGCTGGCGGTGCCCCCTTCAAGGGGGTTGGCGGAGCGACACGAAGTGCGCGAAGACTGGGGGGTGGGCCGGTTATGCCGCCAGGCGCTGCTCGATCGCGGCCTTGGTTTCTTCCAGTTGACGCGGCAGGTGATGGCGCAGGCGCTCGAACAGCTCGGCGTGCAGCGCGAGCTCGCGCTGCCAGGCCGCCTTGTCAATGCTGGTCACGGTGCGGAACTGCTCGGGCGTGAACGCGAGGCCGGTCCAGTTCAGTTCCTCGTAGGCCGGGCTGACGCCGAACGCGTTCGCACTGCCCTGCGCCGTGCCTTCGATGCGGTCGATCATCCACTTGAGTACGCGCATGTTCTCGCCGTAGCCGGGCCAGACGAACTTGCCGTCGTCGCCCTTGCGGAACCAGTTGGTGGTGTAGATGCGCGGCAAGGTGGCACCGGAACTCGCCAGCCGCTCGCCCAGGCGCAGCCAGTGCTGGAAGTAATCCGCCATGTTGTAGCCGGTGAACGGCAGCATCGCGAACGGGTCGCGCCGCACCACGCCTTGCTGGCCGGCCGCGGCCGCGGTGGTCTCCGAGCCCATCGTCGCCGCCATGTAGACGCCCTCGGTCCAGTTGCGCGCCTCGGTGACCAGCGGCACCGTGGTCGAGCGCCGGCCGCCGAAGATGAACGCGTCGATCTTCACGCCGTGCGGGTCGTCCCAGGCCGGATCGAGCGCCGGGTTGTTCGTCGCCGCGACGGTGAAGCGCGCGTTCGGGTGCGCGGCCGGGCGCAGCTTGCCGTTCTCGCCGGCTTCCCTGGCAATGGCGGGCGTCCAGTCGCGACCCTGCCAGTCGAGCAGGTGCGCGGGCAGTTCCTTGTTGGGGGTGTCGGCCTCCATGCCTTCCCACCAGACGTCGCCGTCGTCGGTCAACGCGACGTTCGTGAAGATCACGTCGCGCCCGAGGCTGGCCATGCAGTTGGGATTGGTCTTGAAGTTGGTGCCCGGCGCGACGCCGAAGTAGCCGGCCTCCGGGTTGATCGCGCGCAGGCTCCCGTCGGGTTGCGGCTTGATCCACGCGATGTCGTCGCCGATCGTCGTGACCTTCCAGCCCTCGAAGCCCTTGGGCGGCACCAGCATCGAGAAATTCGTCTTGCCGCAGGCGCTCGGGAACGCGGCGGCGACGTGGTACTTCCGGCCGTCGGGCCGCGCGACGCCGAGGATCAGCATGTGCTCGGCGAGCCAGCCCTGGTCGCGGCCCATGGTGGAGGCGATGCGCAGCGCAAAGCATTTCTTGCCGAGCA
>JAFECV010000736.1 GCA_018241985.1 Pseudomonadota bacterium
CGATTGATTGGCGCTCGCTGCAGCGTTATTTCTTTCTGAATTCCCGGTTTCGCATGGGCCAAGACCGGCAGGGATCAGCGCGCCGCTGGCGATCTGCTCGGTGCGCTGGTGCGCGGTATCGAAGGGGGTCAGGCCGGTGGGGAAGGGGAAGGTTTCGAAGCAGGTGGTGGGGGTGTAGCGCGGCCGGTCTTCGAGCGAAGTGCCCATGCGCAGCGACCAGAGTTCGTGAAAGCGGCTGTGCAGGATGCCGAAGGTGGTGTCGTCGGCGCGGGCTGTAATGACCAATTGGCCATCCGCGATCACACCGGGTTGAAGCCAGATGAACAGCCGGTGTTTTGCAACACGAGCGGTAGCTGCAGAACGCGGCAGCGTTGCCACCGCGCGTCGCAGGTCGGGCGCTGGCCGCGCGTGAAGCCACCAGCGGCTCTTCTCCAACTGGTTCCGAACGGCCTCACGCTTCGGACGCACGGCGCGTAGAACATGTGAAAAAGGTGCCTCATAGAGTGCGGCCTCCGTCACGGGCATATCCAAACCAAAGTCGACGATCCATTGATCGAGCGGGCGACGGGTCACGTCGAGGCCGTTGAACCATGGTTTCACCACCTCGGCGTTGCTCTTGCCGTTCGGGTTGGGTAAGCGGAGCCATCCGCGCGCAGTTGCGCCAGGCACGTCGAATGGGCCTTTCTTCATGCCACCGATGAAGCAGGCCGCCTTATTGGCGCGCAGCAGGGCTGCGGAAGTAATGTCCAGCGAGGCGCCGGTGGCAGTGCCAGCCGTCAAGTCAGCATGGATCGTGGCAGCATCATTTCCATCAAGCTTTGCCGCCTGCGTCACACGCCCAAACGCCACCAGCGACACCCGCACCGCCGCGCCCTCGTTGACCCAGGGCTCGTCGCTCCAGGCGTCGAAGATGCGGCTGTCCTGCACGATGGCATCGAGCACCACGCGGTTTCTGCCGCCGCGGATCGAGTTGGTTGCGACCAAACCGGCAGCGCTCAACGCGTTCTGTTCGATGGCTGCGCGGGCTTTCTCGAACCAGTAGCAGACCAGGTCGGCGCCACCGGGCACCCGGCCGGCGTAGGTCTTGCGCAGAGCGTCGGTGTAGGCGTCGCCGAGTTCGGCGCGCATTTTCTTGTCGCCGAGGAACGGCGGATTGCCGATGACCACGTCGGCGCGGGGCCAGCGGGTTTCGGTCGGGGTGCGGGGCGGTTGTGCCGGTGGTGCCGCCATGGGGTCAGAGCACGAGTTTTGCTGCGCAAAATCGTGATCTGACCCCGAGGCTACGCAGAGCCAATGCAAGAGCGCGTCGC
>JAFECV010000737.1 GCA_018241985.1 Pseudomonadota bacterium
CGGCGACGGTCAAGGTCCGGTCCGACACCAGCCCCGACGGAAACCGGATGTTCTGCGCGCCAAAGAGGCCCTGCACCGCGTTGGTGAGGATGATGCCGACGCCGATCGTCGCGATCATCGGGATCAGGTGCGGCGCGCCGCGCGCGCGCAGGGGCCGCAGCACAAGCAGGTCGATCACGAGGCCGACGCCGCCGCTGAACAGGAACGCGAACAGCAGCGCGCCCCACAGCGGCAGCGCGAAATGCGCGACCGCCTGCTCGGCCGCGTAGGCGCCGACCATGAACACCGCGCCGTGCGACAGGTTGATCACGCCCAGCACGCCGAAGATCAGCGTGAAGCCGAGCGCGAACAGCGCATACACGCATCCGAGCGACAGGGCGTTGACGAGCTGCTGAGCCAGCACGGTTTCAGGTTCTATTGATCAAAAAAAGGCGGCGCTTCCAACTGCGCCGCCCCGTCGGGAAAAGGAAGGCGGACGCGGGCGACCGCCGGTGTGCAGCAGTCGCCCGAGCGCATCGTGCTTACTTCTCGATCACGAACTTGTCGCCCTTGGTCACGCTGACGATCGCGGTCTGCTGCGCATCGTAGCCGGCCGGCTTGCCCGCCTTGTCGTTCGCGCGGCGGAACTGGAATGCGCCGGTCGCGCCGGTCCACTTCACGCCGGGCAGCGCGTCACGCAGCGCGGTGCGCTCGGCGGCCAGGTCGCCGTTCAGCTTGATGGTCTTGAGCGCCTGCACCATGATGTGCATCGCGTCGTACGACTGGGCCGCGAACTGGTCGGGCAGGGTGTTGAACTTGGCCTGGAACGCCTTGATGAACTTCACGTTCTCCGGGCTGTCGTTGCTCGCCGACCAGGGGCTGCCGACGTACAGGTCATCCGAGGCGCCCTTGGCCAGGTCGAAGATCTTGACCGAGTTCATGCCGTTGCCGCCGATGAACGGCACCTTGATGCCGAGCTGGCGCGCCTGCACCATGATCGGCGCGCCTTCGGCCAGCAGCGCCGACAGCACGATCGCGTCCGGGTTCGTGGCCTTGATCTTGGTCAGCTGGGCCTTGAAGTCGACGTCGCCCTTGGCGAAGGTCTCGGTCGTCGTCACCGGGATGTGCGCGTCGTCCAGCGCCTTCTTGAAGTTGTCGTAGCCGCTCTTGGTGAACACGTCGTCGTTGCCGTACATCACCGCGACCTTCTTGACGCCGGCGTGCTTGGCGGCCACGCGCAACGTCTCGGGCAGCACGTCGGCCTCGGTCACCGAGTTGCGGAACACGTAGTCGCCGATCGAGGTGATGCCGTCGGCCGTGTTGGAGGTG
>JAFECV010000738.1 GCA_018241985.1 Pseudomonadota bacterium
GGCTTCGCTCACCTCCATTCGGCAGTTCTCGAGCGACGCGTAGCGTGAATTCGGGCGCCGCTCGTTGCGGATCTCGCTCAGGCGTTCCGGCTGGATCGACAGGCCAAACACCTTGCTCTTGTGCGGCTTGAGCGCCGACGGCAGCTCGCGGCGCTCGAAGTCCTCGGGGATCAGCGGGTAGTTCGACGCCTTCAGCCCGTATTGCATCGACAGGTACAGCGAGGTCGGCGTCTTGCCGCTGCGGCTCACGCCGATCAGGATCACGTCGGACTTCTCCAGGTCCCGGTTCGACTGGCCGTCGTCGTGCGCCAGGCTGAAGTTGATCGCTTCGATCCGGTCGTGATAGGCCTGACTCTTGCTCACGTCGCTGAAGCGGCCGATACGGTGGTTCGACTTGATGCCGAGCTCGGTCTCCAGCGGCTGCACGAAGATGCCGAACATGTCCAGCAGCATGCCGTGGCTGCCTTGCTCGATCACGCGCAGCACTTCGTCGCTCACCAGCGTGGTGAACACGATCGGCTTCCTGCCTTCGACCTGCGCGGTGTGGTTGATCTGGCGCACCACCTGGTGCGCCTTGTCGACGCTGTCGACGAACGGCAGCCGCACGTGGCGCGGCGTCATCTCGAACTGCGCCAGGATCGCGTTGCCGAAGGTCTCGGCGGTGATGCCGGTGCTGTCGGAGATGAAGAAGACGGTGCGTGTGGGCTTGGTCGACATGGTTCGCGGGCTGGATCGGTGGCATGCGGGCGGCCGTCGCGATGCGCGGGGCCTCCTCTAAAATGGCGCGAGTTTTGTGGATTCTCACATGCGCTGCACCGACCCGTTACAAGCAGAACGAACAGAACCGGGCCGTGTCGCGCACAGGGCGGGTCATCGGCCGCATTGCGCGGTCCGGCCGGCCGGCAGGGTTTCAACTTCCGGAGCTTCCCCATGTCTGCACTTTTCGACGCGACCGCCCTGGTCGTACCGTTTGAAAACCTGAGAATGACCGACGTCGAGGTGGTCGGCGGCAAGAATGCCAGCCTCGGCGAGATGATTTCGCAGCTGCCCCAGGGGCTGCGGGTGCCGACCGGATTTGCGACCACCGCCCACGCCTTTCGCGAGTTCATGCGCCACGGCGGCCTCGCCGAGCGCATCGAAGCGCGGCTGGCGGCGCTCGACACCGAAGACGTGCGCGCGCTGGCAAAGGCGGGCGCCGAGATCCGCGCGCTGATCGAGGCGCAGCCGTTTCCTGCGGCGCTGGAGCAGGCGATCCGTCAGGCGTTCGAGCGCCTGGCTGGCGGCGATCCG
>JAFECV010000739.1 GCA_018241985.1 Pseudomonadota bacterium
CGTCGACACGATAACACCACTACTGTTACAACTTTCGTTCACGCTTCGAAAGTGCGAAGTGCCTGTTGCCGTTGAGAAACACTATGCGATAACCCAGACCGATTCCAGCCTAAAAAATCACGGCCTTTTTCGGTTTTACACAAGTTACGCATTGACACGGCCGGGTGCCGAACCTCGCGTCGGCATCAGGACCGCTCGCACCCAGAGCCGCTTTTGCGACCGGCACGGACCGGGTCATGGGGTGGTCGTAAGAAGCCGCGCCCCACGCCGACTGACCGCAGGCGGATCGCCCTCTCCCAGAGGGAGAGGGAGCAAATACCAAGGTGCGGCGGTGTATGGAGTGCCCGGTTTCGCCCTAGGCCGCTCTTTTGAGCACATAGCCGATCCGCGGCAGGTGCACGTGCACGGTGCCCGCGCGGGGGTCGGTGCGGCGCAGGGTGTAGTGCATCCGGGTCGCGGCGATCAGTTCGCCGACGGCCGGCTCGGGGCCGAACGCGTCGCCGCTGATCGCGACCTGCGTGCCGAGCGCGATGCCGTGTTCGTCCTGGAACGGCTCGTCCTTCAGCGGCGCCGGCGTGGCAGCCGCGGCCAGCGCGATCGCCTGCGCGGCGTCGAAGCGCTGTTCGCTCCCATGGCCGAACGCGGCCATCCGGTTCATCCAGGTGACGACCCCGGGCGTCGCATCGAAAATGCCGGCCAGCGCCGGCGTGATGCTGCGCGTGAACCACAACGGGTGGTAGGCGGCGAAGTCGGCGATGCAGGGCGCGTCGCCCAGCAGGAACGGATGCTCGTCCAGCATGTTCGCGAGCCGGCGCAGATAGCTCTTGTACGCCGCCGCCGCGTCGGCGGCCGGCAGCCTGGGTATCGCGGTGCGCATCTTCGCGCGGTCTTCGGCAAGAGCCTTCGCTGCCTCGGGCGGCTGGCCGGCGAACACCTGCTGGGCGCCGGCCGGGGCGAAGTTGTACGCCATCGCGGTCCAGAACAGCGTGGTGTCGGCCCACTGCCCGAGCGCGCGCGCCAGGCCCTTCAGGTGCGGCGGATACAGCGCCGGCGTGCCCTGCCGGTGCTCGAGGATGTCGCAGATCAGCGCGGTGTCGCAGTAGATGTCGGCGCCGATCTGCAGGATCGGGGTCTTGCGGTAGCCGCCGGTGAGCGCGACCACGTCGGGTTTGGGCAGGATGGCCGGCACGAGCACCGACTTCCACGCGAGCTTCTTGTGGCCGAGGATCGCCCGGACCTTCTCGGAGAACGGCGAGTTCCGGTAGTGGTGCAGGATCAGCGCGTCCATCG
>JAFECV010000073.1 GCA_018241985.1 Pseudomonadota bacterium
CCCATCGCGTAGACGTCGCTGATCGCGTTGGTCGCGGCGATGCGGCCGAAGTCGTACGGATCGTCGACGATGGGCATGAAGAAGTCGGTGGTCGCGATCAGCGCCTGCTCGTCGTTGAGCTTGTAGACCGCGGCGTCGTCGGCCGTTTCGATGCCGACCATCAGCTCGGGCGGGATCAGCCCGCCGGCGCTGCTCCTGAGGATTTCGGTCAGCACCCCCGGGGCGATCTTGCAGCCGCAGCCGCCGCCATGCGAGAAGCTGGTGAGCCGGACCGGGCCGGTCGGCAGAGCACAGGAAGTGTCGTTCATGGTGAAGCTCGACGAGGTGACGGAGACGATTGTCGCAGCGGCTGCTCGCCCCTGCTCGCCAGCAGGTCGGCCAGCAGCGCGCGCACCCGGCCCTGCTCCGCCGCCGGCGCGAAGCGCGGCTCGCGCACGGCGCATTGCGCGGCCAGATGCGCCGCGAACGCCGGCTCGGCCGCAAAGCGCTGCATCAGCACGACCAGCGCGGCTGCGTCGCCGGCCGGAAAGTAGCCGTCGTAGTCGCGCCCCAGCAGGCCGATGTTGCCGTCGATGCGGCTCGCCAGCACCGGCACCCGGGAGCGGATCGCCTCGATCACGACATGCGCGCCCCCTTCCATGCGGCTCATGTGCACCAGCGCGCGCGAGCGGGCCATCCAGCGCCGCGTCGCCGGCGCCGACCGGCTGCCGAGCCAGCGGTAGCGTGGGCATTCGGCCGCGGCGCGCCGGGCGGCCTCGGCCAGGTCTTCTTCGAGCGCGGCGCCGATGTGCAGCACGCGCGGCGGCAGGCCGTTGGCGAGGCGCTGCGGCAGCAGGCGCGCGGCCGCGATCAGCGTCAGCGGATCCTTCGCCTCGCGCAGATGCCCGACGGCGATGAAGTCGAAGCTCGAGCGCGCCGGGTCGTGGCGCAGGATTCGGGTGGCCGACTGCTCGATCACGCGGGCGCGGGCACGATCCCCGGGCCCGAGGCTGGCGATCGCCTCCTGCTGCAGGACGACCAGGTGGGTGGCACACTGCAGTGCATGCCGCGCGCCTGCTTGCCTTTCCAAGTCCCGGTACAGATCGGTCCCGGTCAGCACCAGCGCCAGAGGGCGCTCGGGATGGGCGGCGTGGAAGCGTTCGATGCTGGCGGCGGATCGCCAGGCGTGCAAGGCAATCAGAGCGTCGGCGCCATCGTCCTCGCCATGGCTCGGCCATTGCTGCACGACGTCGACCTCGGCGAGCGGCGCGAGGAAGCGCTGCCAGCGCGCGGCCGTATGCCAGTTGCCGTTGTTGGCCTCGGGCCGAGCCGGCGTGACGATGCAGACGCGGGGTTTGTGCTTCATGTCGGCGTCGAAGGGCGCATCTTGACAGGTTCGGGGGCGGTTCGTGACTGACGCGCGCCGCCTGCACGGCGCGGACCTCGCGGCGGCGCTGCAGGACGCACGCGCGGTCACGCGCGCGCGGGTCGACGACCTGAGCGACGAACAATGGGCGATGCCGCTGCAGCAGGGCGTGAACCCGGTGGCCTGGGAACTGGCGCACCTGGCCTGGTTCGGCGAGTTCTGGATCCTGCGCGGCCCGCACCAGCGGGTCGACGGCTTTGTCCACGCCGAGCGCCCGGCGCGCATCGCCGGGCCCGACGCCCATTTCGATTCGGCGCGCCTTGCGCACGACCAGCGCTGGACGACGCCGATGCCGTCACGCGCCCAGGTCGCCGACATGCTGGACGCGCAGCTTGCGGCCTGCCTGCAGGCGCTGCCCGCAGGCGACGACGACGCGGCGCTGTACTTCCACCGGCTCGCGCTGTTCCACGAAGACATGCATGGCGAGGCCTTCGCCTGGATGCGCTCGGCGCTGGGGTATTCCGCACCAGCGGGCGTCGCCCTGCCCCGGGTCCAGCCGGCGCAGCCGCTGCAGGTCGCCGGCAGCGAAGTGCGCATCGGTTGGCCGCCTGAGCGCCGCGGCTTCGCGTTCGACAACGAAGGCGCTGGGACCAGCGCCCTGCTGCAGGACTACGAGATCGACGACGCGCCGGTCAGCGCTGGGCAGTTCCTGCGCTTCGTCGAGGCCGGCGGCTACGAGCAGCCCGACTACTGGCCCGGCGAGGCCGGGCGCTGGCGCGCTGCCAGCGGCGCGCCGCATCCGGCCCGCTGGCGCCGCGCCGGCACCGGCTGGGAGCTGCGCTGGTTCGACCGCTGGCTGCCGCTCGACTCCGAACAGCCGATGATCCATGTCAACGCCTGGGAGGCCGAGGCCTATTGCCGCTGGGCCGGGCGCCGCTTGCCGCGGGCCGCCGAATGGGAACATGCCGCGACCTCAAAGCCGGCGCTGCACTGGGGCCGCGGCGTCTGGGAATGGACGGCCGACGCGTTCCTGCCCTACCCCGGCTTCGTGCCCGGCCCGTATCACGACTATTCCGTGCCCTGGTTCGGCGATCATCGCGAACTGCGCGGCGGCGCCTTCGCCGCCCATCCCAGGATGCACGACGTGCGCTATCGCAACTTCTTCCAGCCGCAGCGCAGCGACGTGTTCGTGGGCTTTCGCACCGCGGCCCTTCAGGCCTGAACGCGGCGGAGCCCGAGGCGCCTCACGCGCCTTGGACTCGCGCTTCGAAGCGGCGAAGGGCCAACCCGATACGACGCAGCAACGCTGTGCGGCGCAGGCGCAGCAGCCGCGCTATTTCTTCGCCAGCGTGTTCGCCACGTGGTAGCCCGAGGCGCCGCCCAGGCCGGGGCCGGGATGGGTCGATGCCCCGATGTGGTAGAGCTGCTTGACGGGTGTGGCGTGGTCCTTCACCCCGCGCAGCGGACGCCAGAACATGTACTGATCCACGCTGCATTCGCCCGAATACGGATCGCCCCCTACCAGGTTGATGTTCATGCGCTCCAGGTCGGCCGGCGAGTTGACGACACGGCCGACGATGCTCTGCTTCAGGTTCGGGATGAAGCGCGCCAGCCTCTCGACGATGCGGTCGGCATAGCGCTCGCGCACGTCCTCGCTCCAGCGGCCGTCGCCGGGCGCCGCGATCTCGCCCAGTGCATCGCCCCGGATCACGCGCGGGCATTCGGGCAACTGCACCCACAGCACGGCGCCGCCGGCGGGCGCGCGCGAGGGGTCGAGCGCGGTCGGGTGGCACACGCAGATCGTGCCCTCCGCCGGCAGCAGGCCGCGCTCGGCCTCATTGACGGCGCGCGAGACGCCCTCCAGCCCGCTGGTCAGGTGCAGGTAGGTCACGTTCGCCAGCGCCGGGTCGCTCCACTGCGGCGGCGCCGACAGCGCCAGGTGAATCTGCATGTTGCCCTTGCCGTAGCGATATTCGGCCGCCTGCTGGCGGATCGCGTCGGAGGTGGCGCTCGCCGGAATCAGGCGGCCGTAGAGCTGGGTCGGCGTGACGTTGCAGATCACGTTCTTCGCCTGCCACTCGCGGCCGTCGCTGCAGCGCACGCCCTGCGCCTTGCCGCCCTGGATCAGGATTTGCGCCACGTCGGCGTTCGCATGCAGTTCGCCGCCGGCTTTTTCGATGACCGATTTGAAGGCGTCGACGGTGCGCGCATTGCCGCCCTGCACCAGAGGCAGGCCCACGGCTTCGAGCGTGAAGGCGATCACCTGCGCCATCAACGCCGACATCGGCGACTCGGGGCCCAGGCCGGTGTGCAGTACCCAGGGCGCGAGCACGGCGCGCACCAGATCGGACTGAAAGCGCGTGCCCAGCCAGGCGCGCGCGCTTTGCATCGCGGGACCGAAGAAGCCCACGGTTTCGTGAGCTCCCTGCTTCCAGACGCGGCCGAGCATCATCTTGCCGATCTGCGAGCTCCACAGCTCGTTGCCGAGCAGCGCAAAGATCAGGTCCGCGTTCTGCTCGACGAAGCCCAGGCCCGTGCGATAGGCGTCGCCGTCGCCGGCGGCAAGCGCGTTCATCGCGCGCACGTTGTCCTCGCGCGAGGTGCGCAGGATGAACGAGCGGCCATCGGGCAGCAGCACGCCGGTGGGCGTGTCGCTATTGACGTAGGCGAGGCCCGCGCCATGCAGCGCGTCCTTGAGTTCCGCATAGCCCGGCGACGTGACGAATAGCGGGTGCGCGGTGGACATCGTGTCGTGCAGATAGCCGGGCGCCGTCAGCGCCTCGGTGCGGATGCAACCGCCCCACTGCGCTTCGCGCTCGAGCACGCAGACCTTCTTGCCGCGCCGCGCCATGACGGCGGCGCACACCAGCGAGTTGATCCCGCTGCCGACGATGATGGCGTCGAACTTGCTCATGGCGTTGTCAGGTATCCAGGGTGAGTTTCACGCGTTTGTGATCGGCGGCCTGCTCGTATTCGGGAACTGCATAGCGCCCCCGATAGAAGAGCAGCGGGGCGGTGCTGCGCGTCGTCAGGTGCTCGACGCGGCCGATCAGGATGATGTGGTCCCCGCCCTCGTAACGATACTCCACGGAGCACTGGAAGACCGCCATGCAGCCGGGCAGCAACGGCACGCCGCCCAGGCCCTGGCCGATTTCGAGGCCCGCGAACTTGTCCTCGCCCGCCTTGGCAAAGCGGTCGGACAAGGCCTGCTGGTCGTGCGCCAGCACGTGAATGCAGAAATGGCGGGTGCTCTGGAACGCAGGCAGGCTCCAGGATTTCCTGGCCAGGCTCCAGAGCACGAGGGGCGGATCGAGGGAGAGTGCCGCAAAGCTGTTGACCGTGACACCAATGGGCTCGCTCCCGGGGCCCACCGTGGTGACCACGGTGACCCCGGTAGCGAAATGCCCCAGCGCGTTGCGCAGCTCGCGCGCGTCGATCATGCCTTGCCGCCCTTGGCCGCCTCCTCGATGGCGCGTTGGTTGGCGGCGGCATCGAACCAGTATTCGGCGTAGTCGGTCGGGTCGTTGAAGCCGTTGGCCAGGCGCGAGGCCAGGGCGGGAATGCCCTGGGCGGCGCCCATCATGTTGACAATGTATTCGGGCGGCGGCAGCAGCAGGCTGTTGGTCCAGCGGACCACCTTTTCGGCGTAGCCGTTGTACAGCTCGTCGAAGGTGCGGTTCATCCAGGCTTCGTCGAACGGCTGGTTGCCGCGCGCCATGATGGCCTCGAAGTAGTGCTTGGCGCCCCAGGTGGCGTTGTTGGAGCCCTGGCCCGTGACCGGGTCGTTGACGATCACCGCGTCGCCCAGGCCCATGACCTTGCGCCCCGAGGGCAGGTGCAGCACCGGGTTGCGCACGGTGGGCGTGATGCGCCCGGCGAGGATACCGTTGTCGTCGGTGAGCTGGCAGTCCTTGCTGCGCTCGTACTCCCAGGGCAGGAATTTCTTCAGGATGTCCAGGCTCATCTGCAGGTGGTCGGCCGCGTCCTTGCACTCGTGCCAGCGGTCCATCGGGCCGCCATTGACGCCTTCCAGCACCATGATGTCGCACACCTGCGTCTTGCCCGAACCGTAGGGACCGCCGGTGGTGAGCGAGGGGAATACGAAGTACTCGCCGACGCCGGGGATCAGGTTGAAGTTGACGCACTCGATGTAGTCGTGGCGCTTCATGCCGGTGACGTAGGTCAGGGCCAGCTTGCGCATGGACTCCTTGACGGGCGAGCGCTCGGCGTTGGTCGAGAGCATCTTCACGACCTCGCCCTTGCCGCCGGCCAGCAGCACGAGGTCGTGCGTGCCGGCCAGCTCTTCCATCTCGGCAACGCCCACATCGACGATGGAGAGCTTGCCGCCCCGGCGCACGAACTCGTCCATCCAGCCGGGATATTTGACGCGCTGGTCGACCGCCTGGCCCGGCGCGTACAACGGCGCGTACCAGTGGATTGCCTTGGTGCCGGAGCCATCGGGGTTGGGGATGGCGAACGAGATGCCGTCGGTGTTCGGGCAGGCGGCCTCCCACTGGTTCATCTTCCAGTCGCGCTCGACCTGCAGTTTCGGGTCGAAGATGAACTGGGACGACATCACCTTGCCGTTCCAGAAGCTCGCGCCGTCGCGGTTGGTGTAGATGGTGACCTGGTGGCTCTGATCGAGCAGGCCGGCGCCCAGCAGCAGGCCGGCCTGACCGGCGCCGATGATGGCGATCTTGCGGGGGGTTTGGGTGGTCATGGTCTGTCTCCGGAATATCGATGAAGTGCCGTGGGGGTGTCGTGGTCAGCCCATCAGGCGGGCAATCGCGGCGGCACGTGCCTCGGGGCCCAGCGCCTGATAGCCGCCATCAACGGCGTAGTTGGTGCCGGTGACGAAGCTCGCCTTGTCCGACAGCAGGAACGCGACGACATTGGCCACTTCGCCGGGCAGGCCCAGGCGACCGAGGATGTGGTAGTCGGCGGCCACCGCGTCGGCCTTGGCCTTGTCGCCGCCGGCCATACCCTCGATCACCGAAGACCAGGTCCAGCCCGGCGAGACCGAGTTGACGCGGATCTTCTGCGGCGCAAGGTCGAGCGCGGCGTTGCGCGTGAACTGCACCATCGCGGCCTTGCTGATCGGGTACAGCCAGCGCCCGGTCTGGGCCGCGAAGGCGGAGATCGAGGCGAAGTTGACCACCGCGCCGCCGCCGCGCCGCGCCAAATGCGGCACGCAGGCCTGCAGCATCATCGCTGCGCCCACCACGTTCACGTTCCAGCTCTGGTTCCATTCGGCGCGGGTCGAGGCGGCGCCGTTGTCCACGTAGGAGGCGGCGCAGTTGACGAGGTAGTCGATGCCGCCGAAGGCCTTCGCGGTCTCGGCCACGCAGGCGGCGATCGAGGCGTCGTCCGAGACGTCGGTCGCGATGAAGCGGCTGCCCTTGCAGCGCCCCTGCACCTGCGGGCCCTTGGTGGTGTCGATGTCGGCGATGACGACCTTGCAGCCTTCGGCCACCAGAGCGGCCACCACGCCTTCGCCGATCATGGTGGCACCGCCGGTGACGATGGCCACTTTGTCTTGCATGCTCATGGGTCTCCTTGTCATGGCATCAACGGGGGCGATGCCGGTCGGGAGAGTGTGCGCAATGCTTTAGGCCTGAATTATCCGGAAAGCGCGGCAGCCTTATCCGCAATGCGCAGTCTCATGCTGCGTCGCAACAAGATCAATGGCGCTGCAACGTGGCCGAAGGCGACTCGCCGAAGCGCGCCTTGTAGTAGGCGGCAAAGCGCCCCAGGTGAAAGAATCCGTAGCGATACGCGATTTCATACAGCGCAACCGGAACGCCGCTTCCGGCTGCCGCGCGCAGGTCGCCCTGTATGCGCTGCAGCCGCACCTCGCGCAGGTAGGCGTTCGGCGTGGTGCCCAGATGACGGCGAAAGCCTTCCTGCAGCGCGCGTTCGCTTACGCAGGCGACGCGGGCGACGTCGGCCATGGTGAGCGCCTGCTCGGCATGGGTTTCGATGAACTCCTGCGCGCGCTGCACATGGCGCGGCAGCGCCGGCGCGGGCACTGCAGGCCTGCGCTCGCCCTGCGCGCGAGGTTGCAGGGCGAGCAATCCACACACCAGGGAATCCTGCAGCGAGGCCACGGCGGCCTCGTGGCGCAGCCATGCCGTGCCGTTCACGTCGATGTTCCGCGCCAAGTCCACCACCATCCGGCACCATCCTGCCGCCGGACCCTCGCGCTGCGCCAAGGCCAATTGGTAATCGAAGGGAGCAGAGCCCTCGTCCGGAGTCTCTGCGGAACGCTGCTCCATCAGCGCCCGCGGAATGTGCAGCATGACCTGCGCGCAATCGGCCTGCCAGCGCATCGCGACGGGCTGATGCGGCGACAGCACGACGGCGGTCGATGTGTCCGAATAAGCGTGCTGCCTGCCGTAGTGAATGTCGGCATGGCCCGCAACGGGAATCTGCACGAGATAGAAGTCGCTCAGGCAGCCGGGCGTGATCTCGACATCCGCACCGTAGCAGAGGTAGTTGAGCGACAGCGCGCCCAGCGCGACCCGGTGCATATGGCAATCGAGCTGCTGCGCCGGGTCGGTCTGCTCCAGGCCATGAGAGCAAAAAATGCGGGCCACCTGCGCGCGCGCCTGATCGATGTCGCAACTCGTGAAAACCGGGTGCTCATCCAGGAGCCGGTGGGGCTGGGTGATGCGCAGCGGTGAAAGCATCGTGAACCTCGTGGTTCAGGGTCATGGAGCTCGCGCAGCCCCGGTTCGGGCGCCCATCGGAACTGCGGCGCGGGTGCCGTACTTTGCCTTTTTTGTTCGGGCTTGACAATGGTGAAAACCGCGCCTCGGAACCACGAGTCAAGCCGAATTTCATCTTGATTTCGGACTTTTACGCGCTATGGACAGGACTCTTCGGAAAGCGGATAGTCGCCTCCGGCGACGCTCGTCAAGAATGGCCACTGTGTAGAGAATGGCTGCCCATTTGCGTTTCGGCGCGCCAAGTTCGGGTGGTGCACCGGTTTTTATCCGTCATCCAAGGAACGTCATATGAAGATCAATGGTTTCGATTTCGGGATCCATGACACCAACCGGCGTAGTTTCATCAAGTCCTCGGGACTGGTGCTGGCAGCCTTGGGTAGCGCCGGCCCGTTGCAGGCGCTCGCGCAGGCGGGCAACACGCTGAC
>JAFECV010000740.1 GCA_018241985.1 Pseudomonadota bacterium
GTGCGGACGCGTGGAACGAACTGGTGGCGCTGGCAGGCAGCGCCGAGCTTCAGCTCGACCTCTGCACCTACCTGTTCGGCAACGACACGGTCGGACAGCAGCTCGCCGACCTGCTCGCCGAGCGCGCCGCCGCCGGCGTGCGCGTGCGGCTGCTGCTCGACGCGATGGGCAGCCTGCGCACCTCGCGCCGGCTGATCGCGCGGCTGCGTACGGCCGGGGTGCAGGTGCGCTGGTTCATGCCGCTGTTGCACAACCCGATGCGCGGCCGGGTGAACCTGCGCAACCACCGCAAGCTCACGATCGCCGACGGGCGCAGGCTGTGGAGCGGCGGGCGCAATCTGGCGGCGGAATACTTCGTCGGCGGCGGCCGCGAGCCGGCCTGGGTCGACGCGAGCTTCACCGTCGACGGCCCGCTCGCGGCCGAGGCGCGCGCGCTGTTCGAATCGCACTGGCGGCACACCAGCGGCCCGCCCGGCGACGCACCCGCACTGCCGGCGCAGCCGGCGCCGCCGCAGGACGCCGGGCACCACCTGGCGCAGCTCGTGCCCAGCGGCCCGGACCAGGCGCAGGACACGGTGCACGACCTGCTGCTGACCGAGGTCTACCGCGCGCGCCGGCAGGTGCTGGCGGTGACGCCGTACTTCGTGCCCGACGACAGCCTGCTGACCGCGCTGTGCCTGGCCGCGCGCCGCGGCGTGCAGGTCGAGCTGATCCTGCCCGCGCGCTCGAACCACCGGCTGGCCGACATCGGGCGCCAGCGCGCGCTGCGCGACCTGGCCGCGTCCGGTGCGCGCGTGCGGCTCACCGCCGGCATGACCCATGCGAAGGCGGTCGTGATCGACGACACGCTGGCGCTGTGCGGCTCGCTGAACCTCGACGCGCGCAGCCTGTTCCTGAATTTCGAGCTGATGGTCGCGTTCTATGCGCCGGCGGACATCAAGGCGCTGCGCGGCTGGATCGCCGCCACCTTCGCCGACGCGCGCAACGTGGTCCCACGCCCGGTCTCGCTGCCGCGCGACATCCTCGAAGGGCTGGTGCGCTGGCTCGGTTTTCAGATTTGATTTCTTAAGACCTGCCTAAGCCGGGGACGCCATAGTTTTGGCATCGAGACAGATTCCAACCCGGGAAACCCAGAGGAGCCCACCATGATGACCCAACCCTTGAAGAGCACGCGACTCGTGCTCGCGCTGCTGGCCGCCGGCTTCATCGGCGGCGCCGGCGTTGCCGCGTTCAATGCCGAATACGCGCATGCGGCGACGCCGCCGGCGGTGACCACCACCACGCCGG
>JAFECV010000741.1 GCA_018241985.1 Pseudomonadota bacterium
GGCTTTTGAGCACATCTGCATAGAGATTGCCGGAAGTAATCAGGAGTTCGGCGACTTGAGTGTCGGTGTAGCAGTCTTCGGCCAGGTGGTATTCGAGGATAGGCATCTTGTCTCCGGCAATCTGGCTGGGTCATTGGGTTTGCGCAAGCGTGGGTGATCAGGGCAGGCCCTTGCGCCGGCCGGCATCCATGAATAACGTGCCGCCGGCCAGGGCATCGGCCTCGGGCGCCAGCAGCATCGCCATGGCCCAGGCGATCTGTTCAACTGTGGTGAAGGCGCCAATGGCCGACTCGGCCCGCATCTCGGCCAGGACCGCTTCGGCGGTGTTACCGGTGCGCGCGCCCCGATCTGCCGCGACGCGGCGAAGCCGGTCTGTGTCGGCTGGCCCCGGCGCCACCAAGTGAGCCGTGACGCCGCGCTCGCCGTAGGCCCAGGACAACTGCCGCACCACGTTGGCCAGCGCCGCATTGGCCACGCCGGCAGTGGCCGCATAGGCACTCGGCTCGAATCCATAGTGACCGCCAATGGCCACCAGGCGCGAGCCGCGCCCGAGGTGACCATCGACTGCGCGTACCAAGCGCAGCATGCCGCCCACCTTGATGTTCACCGCGTCGACCACCGCCGAGGTCGGTGCCGTCAAGACACCCCCGGCAGTGGTCACCCCCGCGCCCTGCACGACCATGCGCACCGGCGCATCGATCGCGGCACGGATAGCCTCGATCGCGCCATCGTTGGAGATATCAGCAACACAAGCCTGCACCCCTGGCGTCGACGCCACCAAGGATCGCAGCGCATCGACGCTGCGCGCCACGGCCATCACCCGCAGTCCCGCTGCGGCCAGGCGCCGCGTGATCACCGTGCCCATGGCGCCGGTGCTACCGACGACGACGGCCAGTTCCTTCTGGTTCATCGGTGTTTCTTCAGACAGCGCGGGTTACGTCCTTCATCAGGCCGCGCTCCTTGGCCATGGTCATGGCAGTGTCTTCGATCATGTCTTCCTGGCCGCCGATCATCTTCTTGCGGCCGAGCTCGACCAGGATGTCCCGGGCCGGGACGCCGAACCGCGCGGCCGCCCGCTTGGCATGCAGCACGAAGGTCGAGTAGATGCCGGCATAGCCCAACGTCAGCGACTCCCGATCGACACGCACCATGTGATCCATCATCGGCACGATGACGTCCTCGGCCACGTCCATCAACTTGAACAGGTCTACGCCGGTCTCGATGCCCATGCGCTCGCAAACCGCCGCGAACACTTCCAGCGGCGTGTTGCCGGCCCCGGCCCCC
>JAFECV010000742.1 GCA_018241985.1 Pseudomonadota bacterium
ATCGCGAGCGCGAGCAGCACCAACGCGGGCGGCAGCGCCCAGGAGAGGATGGGGCTCATTCGAAGATCTCCAGAAGCGGGCGCTCGTAGCAGGTCTGCACATGGTCTATGACGGTCTGCGGATCATCGACTTCCAGCACATGCAGGCGCAGCAGCGAGCGGTCCGGCGCGAGCTCGGCCCACACCGTGCCAGGCGTGATGCAGACGATCATCGCCAGCACTGCCAGCGCGTTCGGATCGCGCAGGCGCAGCGGGATCTCAACGAATCCGGCCTCGTGACGGCGCAACCGCGGAAACAGCAAGAGTCGCAGCACCGCGAGGTTCGACCGCGCGGAATCGATCGCCACGCGCAGCAGCAGGCGCAGCACCGTGTCCGACCGCCGGACGCGCACCGGCAGTGGCCGCAGCGGGCGTGCGAGCAGTGGGATCGCGAGCGCCAGCAGCGCGGCGAGCAGCAGCGTGCCCGGTGCGAGCGATCTCTGCAGCAGCAGCCAGGCGATGAACAGCAGCGCGGACAGCAGCGGCGCGGGCAGCAGGCGCTTCACCGCGGCTCCTTTGTCGAGCTGGCCGCAGGCGACGGCATCGGCTGCACCGACAGCACCGCATCCGCATAGCCGTCCGGCGCATGCAGCTGGTTCGCCGTGGCGCGGGTGAAGTCCAGCACGCCGGCGGCACCAAAGGTCAGTAGGGCGCAGGCAATCAGCAGCGCCGCCACCGGCAGCCCTTCGAGCAGGCACAGGCGCGGCGGTACAGCGCGCTCGGGGCGGCTCCAGAACAGCCGGATGCCGGCGCGGCTGAACGCGATCAGCGCCAACAGGCCGGTGGCGATCAGCAGCGCGGACAAGGCCCAGCCGGCGGGGGAGGGGGCGGTAGCGCTGCGCGCAGCGCCGAGGCCCAGCGGATTCAGCAGCGCGTCGATCAGCGCGAACTTGCCGACGAAGCCCGACAGCGGCGGCAGCCCGACGATCACCAGCGCGGCAGCGACGAACGCCAGTCCGAGAAACGCTGCACCGGCCGGGATCACGCGGCCGACCAGCGGAGTCTGGTCGTCGTCCAGGTTCACCCCCTCGGTCGGCAGCAGTTCGGGGCTGAGGAACGGCGCATCAATGCCGACCGCGCCGGCGCGCTCGCCGACATTGCGTCCGCGCTCGATCGGGTCGGCCAGCAGAAACAGCGCGGCGATCGCCAGCGTGGAACTCGGCAGGTAGTACAGCAGTGCGGCGGTGAGTCCGATCTGATCGACGCCGAGCGCCGCCAGCAGCGTGCCCGACGAGACGATCGC
>JAFECV010000743.1 GCA_018241985.1 Pseudomonadota bacterium
GGTCGCGCAGCTGGTTCCAGTGCGTCACGTCGCGTGCGCGCGCGACCAGTTCCAGCTGCGGAAAGTGCTGGTGCAGCAGGTCGACGATCGCCAGCGACTGCTCGACGTCGTCGATCGCGAGCACAAAGATGCGCGCCTCCGCTGCGCCCGCGGTGCGCAGCAGGTCGAGCCGCGACGCGTCGCCGTAGAACACCTGGTAGCCGAACTTGCGCGCCGCATCGACCATCTCGGCGTCGTGATCGAGCACCGTCGCGGCGATGCCTTCGGCGCTCAGCAGGCGCCCGACGATCTGGCCGTAGCGGCCGAAGCCGGCGATGATGACCGGCGCGGTCTGCGGCTCGGAGATTTCCGCCAGCGTCGGGCCGGCGCTGCAGTTCGCGTAGCGCGGCAGCAGCCAGCGGTCGACCGCGACCAGCACCAGCGGCGTCAGCAGCATCGAGAGCGCGACCGCGCCGACCAGCAGCGACGCGGTCGCGGCCGGCAGCGCGCGCGCGTCGGCCGCGGCGCGGAACACGACGAACGCGAACTCGCCGCCCTGCGCGAGCAGCAGCGTGAACACCGGCCGCTCCTGGTACGGCAGCGCGAGCATTCGCGCCAGCGCCCAGAGCACGACCGACTTGACCGCCAGGAACCCGAGCACCAGGCCGGCCATCAGCCAGGGCGATGCGAGCAGCACGCCGAAGTCGATGCTCATGCCGACCGCGATGAAGAACAGCCCCATCAAGAGGCCCTTGAACGGCTCGATGTCGGTCTCGAGCTCGCGCCGGTATTCGCTCTCGGCCAGCAGCACGCCGGCGAGGAACGCGCCGAGCGCCATCGACAGGCCGACGCGCTGCATCAGGCCGGCGATGCCGACCACCAGCAGCAGGGCCGCCGCGGTGAACAGTTCGGTCGAGCCGCTCTTCGCGATCCAGCGCAGCACCGGGCGCAGCAGCAGCCGGCCGCCGAACACGATGCCGCCGACCACCGCGGCGATCTTCAGCGCTTCAAGCGCGCGGCCGGCGCCGCTCGCCTCGTTCGCCGCGGTTGCCGTCGCCAGCAGCGGCAGCAGCGCGAGGATCGGGATCGCGGCCACGTCCTGGAACAGCAGGATCGAGAACCCCGCTTCGCCGCTGGACGTGCGCAGCAGGTTGCGCTCGCCCATCACCTGCAGCGCGATCGCGGTGCTCGAGAGCGCGAGCCCGAGGCCGGCCACGGTCGCGATCCGCCACGGCACCCCGAAGGCCAGCGCCGCGGCGCCGAGCGCGAACGCGCACAGCAGCACCTGCGCGCTGC
>JAFECV010000744.1 GCA_018241985.1 Pseudomonadota bacterium
CGGTCCAAGTGCGCGCCCAGCCGGCGATCAGCGCCTTGTTCTGCGCGGACTCCGCGGCCGCGACCTTGACCACCGCGTCGATCCAGCGCGCGCTCTCGTCGTGCCACTCGGGCATGAAGGCGGTCAGCATCGCGACCGCGGTGCCGCCCTGCAGCGCCAGGTGCTCGTCGACGAAGCTGCCGTAGATCAGCGGATAGAGCTGGCCGTCGAGCGCCAGGTTCTGCGCGACGAACAACTCGAACGGGTCCTTCAGCACCAGCGTGTCCTCGACATAGCGGCGCAGCACCTGCCAGCGCGGATCGTTCAGCCAGTCGTTGCGGCCGGCTTCGAGCACGCCGGGCTCGTCGAGCGCGAGCCCGAGCTTGGTCAGGTACTGCGCGACGCCGAGGTGGTCCATCGCATGGAACAGCGCCGGCGCGGTGAAGGCCGTGCCCCAGCCGTAGGCGCAGATCGAGGCGTTGTTCTGGTTGCCGCCCCAGGCCACGTGGCGCAGCGGCATCAGCACCTCGCAGGCCTTGGCGCGCACCGCATCGCTCATCTTCGCAACCAGCCCGCGCGACTCGACGAACTGCATGTTCGACTCCATCGCATCCTGCTGGCGCGCCCGCGTCATGGTCCAGGTCGCGTAGTAGAACTGGCGCGGATCGCGCAGCGCGTACCAGTCGGCGAGCTGGACCGCGGTGCGGCCGCGGTCGAACAACGCATGCTCCGGGTCCCAGGTCGGGCGGTAGTGGAAGTTGGTTTCCGGCTGCGCGCCCAGCGTCGCCTCCTGGTAGCGCGTGGCCGTCTTGTCGCCGCCGATGTGCTGCGCCACGTGCGCATAGGTGTGGCGCAGCGGCGTGATCTCGCGCGCCTGCAGGTCGATGTTCATTCGCGGGTCTCCTCGGGGTCTTGGTGCGGGGAAGGGGCATCGAGTTGCTGCACCCGGTTCGCGGCGCAGAACTCGGCGAAAGCCGCGTCGGGCAGCAGCAGTTCCACCGTCAGTTCGGGCCAGCCGATCGAGAATTCGAACGCCACCAGCCCGTCCGTGCGCGGCGCCAGTTGCCGCACGTATTTGCGGGACGGATCGCAGGCAGGCAGTTCCAGGGGCGGGGGAATCGGGTTCATGGGTTGGGCTCGATGCGATGCACCCAAGATGAACGCATGGTGCGTGCCAGCCATGAGGTAATTCCCAGAAATCTCGATAATTTAAGGGAAAACCCCAAAACAAAGAATCGATCGAGAAGCGGTTCATGATGGCTTCAACAAGGGTTTACCCTTGTTAG
>JAFECV010000745.1 GCA_018241985.1 Pseudomonadota bacterium
TGCAGCTGCGCGAACTCGCCGCCGAGCACCGAGCAGTAGGTCTCGCAGCGGGTGTAGATGAAGTCGATCAGCAGCCAGCGGCCGCGGTAGGCCGTCAGCGGCAGCGCTGTGCCGCTGTCGCTTTCGAGCGCGATCGCGGGCAGCAGGCGCGGATGCGCGCGCACATCCAGCCGGCGCGCGGTCTCGGTGGTGAACGCCTGGAAGCGATCGGTCGCGGCCGCCAGCGCAAGCACGCCGGCCGCCGCGAGCAGGGCGCTAGCCAGCAGGGTGCGCAGGGCGCGCATCGGGGCTCGCGCGCAGCAGGCCGAGCGTGGTGCGCGCAGCGAAGTACAGCATCGCGAGCACGACCAGCAGCGCGCCGATCGCGCCGGCGTGGTCGGTGCCCCACCATTCGGGCAGGTGCGTCGCCATGCGCCGCGCGACGCTCAGGTGCCCGGCGTCGAGGAACGCGAACGTGAAGATCAGCCCGCCGAGCAGGTACAGCGGAAAGCCGATGCGGTCCGCGCCCGAGTTAGGCGGCGCATGCTCGCGGCTGCCGATCACGTGGTAGATCAGCGCGAGCGACATCGGCAGCACGCCGAGCAGCAGGTAGAAGTGGAAATGCCCCGGCACCCATTGCGTGTTGTGCATCACGCGGTTGATGGCGATCGTGCCGTCCAGGATCGCCGGCACGATGCCCGCGGCCCAGCCGAACATCGACAGCACCATCAGCCGCGACGGCATGGTCCAGCGCATGCCGGAGCGGTGGACGTTGGTCAGCGCGCCCCAGGCGGTGTTCAGGAACACCGGGAAGCCCGCGCCCCAGGACACGATCTGGCCCATGATCGCCAGCCAGCGCGGCTGCGCGTAGTCCATCAGCAGGTGGTGCGGGAACACGACGATCACGAACACGCAGCTGACCGCCCAGGACCAGAGGAACGGCCGCGAGATCGCATACGGCCGGCCGGTGTAGCGCGGCAGCAGTTCGTACACCGCGATCACCCCCATGTAGATCGTCGCGTTGATGTACATGTGGCCGAACCAGTAGATCAGGTTCTTCATCACCAGCGCATTGAAATCGATCTGCGGGTCTGCGGTGCTGACGAGACTGAGCACCAGCACGACCGCGCCGGCGAGGATGCCGAGCACGTTCGCGATGATCACCATCGTGCTCGCGACCACGGCCTTCGGGTGGTTCGGATCGATCTCGCCGCTGAACAGCCACTGCAGCCCCAGCGCGCGGCCGAGGTTGCCGAAGCGCTGGATGATGGCCCACGCGGCATC
>JAFECV010000746.1 GCA_018241985.1 Pseudomonadota bacterium
CTGCCTCCTCGATTGTCTTTGCCGGTGCACGACATGATGCGCCGGCTGGGGCACGCAGGCAATCAGTTATTCATCGGTTTGCCGGCCGCCTGCCAGGCCTTGATCCCACCGTCCAGATGCGCCACGTTCTTGTAGCCGAGCGCGCGAAGGGTGTGCACGGCAAGTGCCG
This sequence comes from Pseudomonadota bacterium, assembly GCA_018241985.1. Classification (GTDB taxonomy): domain Bacteria; phylum Pseudomonadota; class Gammaproteobacteria; order Burkholderiales; family Burkholderiaceae_C; genus Rhodoferax_A. The sequence continues at coordinate 170 of JAFECV010000746.1, forward strand.
AGCGGCCGCCCGACGCGCAGTGAAGGATCACGCGGCTTTCCGGGTCGAGCTCGGCCTTGTGGTACGGGCTGCTCGGGTCCGCATAGAACTCGAGCATGCCGCGCGAAGCGTGCACCGCGCCGGGAATGCTGCCGTTGGCGAGTTCGGGTGCGTCGCGTATATCGACCAGCGTGACCTTGCCGGCGGCCATTTCCGCGTGGACCTGATCCGGTGTGAGATTCTCGATGCCGGCCTTTGCATCTTGAACGAGTTGGGCGGCGGTCTTTTTGTTCATGGGGCACCTCGCGAAGGATGATGGGTTTTCAGGGGGCGACCCAACCTTCGTCGGGGCGCCGGAATCCTATCGAAAAGCTTTTGCCGAAACAACGGCGGCACTGTTCGTGAGGCTGCAGGATCGGCGGGCTGTTCGCTTGCCGAATCCGATCGCACTCAAGCATGGAACATTAGGCGGTGCGATCAGCAACGACAAATGTTTGCCCCTGTCGCCCGAGATGGGATTGCTCCAGCCAAACGAAGTCCTACGCGGCGTCCGCTGCCCGCAGCACTTCCGCCGCGAGGCGCCGCAGGTTCTGCTCGTTCGCCGTCGCGACGAACGCGGCGATCTGCCGGTAATGGTCGATCGTGCCGAAGGTCTGGCGCCAATGCACCTCGGTGCCCGGGCCGGACGGCCGCAGTTCGATCGACAGCATGAAATGGTGGCCGGACAGGTGTTCGATCTCGAACAACTCGCCCGCGGCCAATCGCCTGAACCGGCTTTCGTTCGGGTAGTCCGTCCCGTCCGGTCCGTGCATCGTCAGCAGCCAGGTGCCGCCGGGCCGGAAATCGAACTCGTGGATGGTGTTCGTGAAGCCGTCGGGACCCCACCAGCGGGTGACGCGCGCCGGGTCGCTCATCGCGGCGAACACCTGCGCCGGGGGCGCGGCGATGAACAGGCTGCGCGTGTCGGCACGGTTTTCGGCGGGTTCCATCGGGTCGGGCTCCATGGCGGATCGGCTATTCCACGCTAGCCCATGCGGTCGTCCGAAACCTTCCCGGGCAGCTGCTCGACGCGCCGGGCATACCATCCGATGCGTTCGGTGTGCCGGACG
>JAFECV010000747.1 GCA_018241985.1 Pseudomonadota bacterium
GATCCCTTCGCAGTACGGCATGCTACCGCGTGGCAGGCGCAGCTGCCGTCGGCACGCGTGGTCGACATTCCGGGCGGGATGGTGCCGCTGCCGGACCAGATGCCGCAGGCGTTCGCGGATGCGGTGCTATCGTTTCTGCAGCATCGACCCTGACGCTCCCGTACCCCTCCGGGTACCGGATGGCCGCGAGCATCGTTCAAGTGTCGGCGGAAGGCGTTCGATGCAGTTCGATGATGCCGCGCAGTGTCGTCTTCAGTTCCTCGGCGCGTTCCAGGCCGAACGGTTCGAGCACGCGCTGCTCGTGCGCGCGCGCCAGCGGGATCAGGCGCTGCACCAGGCGATTACCGGCCGGCGTGATCGCCACCAGCGTGACGCGCCGGTCTTCGTCGTGGTCGAGCCGTCGAACGTAGCCCGCAGCCTGCATGCGGTCGAGCAACCGACTCAAGGTGGACTGCTTGATCATCGCGATCTGTTCGAGCCGGCCGCTGCTGAGCGCGTCGCTGCCGGCCAGGGTGGCGAGCACGCGCCACTCGGAGACGCCCAGGCCGTTCTCATTGACGATGCGGTGGAACTCGCTCGAGATCAGGTGGCTTGCCTGCGCCAGCAGCGCGGGCAGGTAACTGTCGACGAAGCGCTCCGAAGGTTCGCGGTGGTTCTTCATTGCATTTTCAGGGTTTACCCGAGTGCGTGAATCCATGCAATATCATATATTCAATCGTCAACGAATTGGATAGAGAAATTGCATCCGTCTTCTTGCCGGTTACGGATTACAGGGTCTACCATGGCCGCGCGTTCGTGCGTCGAAGAAGTCGAGAAGCTTAGGCCGCTTAAACAGTTGCCCTTTGTTGTCGATCAAATCCAGTCCTGATCCGCTGACTTGAAGAGGATCTGCGATGACACATCCCGTGCCGGCCATCCTGCAACTGCGTGTTGCCGAAACGCAGCCGCTGAATCCACTGATCCGGATGATCAGGCTGTGCGCGGTCGACGGCGGCGTACTGCCAGGCTTCGACGCGGGCGCGCACCTGCGGGTGCAGGTCGAACTGCCCGATGGCCAGACCGACTGGCGCCACTACTCGTTGATCAACCTCTCGCCCGACCCGGGCGCCTGCGCGGCGCCGTCGGCCTACACGATCGCGGTGCGGCGCGAGGACGAAGGTCGCGGCGGATCGCGCTACATGCACGAGCGCGTCCAGGCCGGGCAGCTGCTGTCGGTGGAGGCGCCGAAGAACGAATTTCCGCTGCACGGCGA
>JAFECV010000748.1 GCA_018241985.1 Pseudomonadota bacterium
GTGCCCTGCAGGATGTAGACGATGCCTGGCCTGTCGACATGGTCGTGGACCGGGCCGAACACACCCCCAGGCTCGATCGTCACCATGCGCATCCGCATCTGGCGCCCGGCCATGCCCTCGATCTCCGGGCCGAGATCGAGGGTCGATAGCAACTTCACTGTGACACCCTTCGTCTCGGGCGCTGCCTTTTCACTGCTCATCGTGGTCTCCTTGGTTCCGGGGTCTGAAGTCTGAGCGCTCAACGTCCGGCAGCCGCCAGGCGCTGCACCGCCTTCAAGGTTTCGTCGGCATGCTTCAGCGGGTCCGACCCCTCGTGCACGAACACGACCTTGTCGTCCTGGTCGATCACGTAGGAGATGCGGCTGGCCATGCCCGGCAGCAGCGACGCGGCGCCGTAGGCGTGGATCGTGCGGGCCTTCGGATCGGAGCCGACGGCGAATTGGTCGCGGCAGGCTTCGGTGGAGAAGCGCCGGAGCGTGTCGATGTCGTCGTGCGAGATGCCGATCACGGTCGCGCCGAGTGCCGCGAAACGCGGCGTCGCGTCGGCGAAGGCATGGGCCTCGGCGGTGCAGCCCTGTGTGAATGCTTTCGGGAAGAAGTAGAGGACGACCGGGCCTTTTCGCAGCGCCGCTGCCAGATCGAAATCAAAGGTCTTGCCGCCCAGCGCGGCGGTGGTGCGGAACCGCGGCGCTGCGTCGCCGATCTGCAGCGGGACCGATGCCGCCGGGGCGGTCACGACGACGAGCAGCGCAATCGCGGCAGCACCGATGGCCGCGAGAAACCGACGGATGAGGCGGGTCATGGTGTTCTTCCAGGCGCCGGGCGCAGAGCGGGTGCGGTTGCCGCGGCCGGCGTGGGCTATCGTAGGCGTTTTTGCGGCGTGCCGCGCGCCCGGCGGCTCAGACCTGCTGCAGCTTCGCGCGCACCATGCCGATGTAATTGCGCAGCGCGTACAGCTCGTCGGCGTACGACAGCGGCACCACCACCTTGCCGACCCGGTGCTCGAGCGCGTCGAGTTCCTCGAGCAGCTGCGGCGCGCTCTGCGGTTCGGTCTCGAGCCGGTGCTCGATCTCGCGCAGCCGCCCGTACCAGCGGAACACGCGCGAGCGGATCCTGAATTGGTACAGCGGCGGCACCACGCGGCTGAGCGGCAGCAGCGCCGCGACGATCAGGCCGAGCGCGAGCCACATCCGGTCCACCAGGTTCGCGAGCCAGAACGGCAGGTAGCGCTGCAAGAGCGGCGTGCCGCTCC
>JAFECV010000749.1 GCA_018241985.1 Pseudomonadota bacterium
CATGGCGAGAAATATAAGTGCCGAAGCTGAGACCAGCGAACCCAGCAGGACGAGAGAAACGGGCACGGCGATCACGGTCAGTACCAGGCCGCTCAGCAGGTAGGCACGCTCCGTCGCGGCAAAGCGGCAGCGCAATTCGCCGCCACGGGAAACGTGTCGCACCAATGCGATGCCACTGCCCAGCCCAGTGAACTGCCCGCAAACCATGAACAAAGCTACTGACCCGGCGAGGGCACCGTAGCCGCCGGCACCCAGTATGCGAGCCATCAGCACCAGACTCGCGGCTTGCAAGGCGATGCGTACTCCGCTCCATGAGCTTGCATGGGCCGTGTTGCGTGCAATGCTTCCAGGGCGCCAGCGCCGCAAGCGCAATAGTGGGGTATGGGAAAACACGGATGCGTAGAGCCTGTGGTCAGTGGTTGGCCTGTACGGGATGGTGTCACGGCATAGATCGGTAGTAAGCGGTCACGCTCCTTGGGCGTGCGGTTTGCGGTCAGGCTGGGATCTTTTCGAGCAGAAGATAGCCGCCGCAGGTGCTGCGATCCGGCGCGCTCATTCTGCGGAATCGTTTGGCAAGTCGTCGGGAAACAGGCGTGCTTTCGATACGCACGCAATGGCGTTCGTGAAAACCCGCCGCACTCGCCAATGTGCGATGCGTGGCGAATGGTTCGCGGTTGAGTAGGTAAGCCCGGCGCCCAAGGAACAGGCGCCAGAGCCAGTCTGGACAGGCCCAGTGGCCGTCCCATGCCTTGAACAATCCGTGCGAACGGAAGTCGATTTGATGCGACGCGAGCCCGTTGGTGCGCAGCCAGTGCTGCATGGCGATGTAGGCGGCAGGCAAGTTGGCGACGTGTTCCATCACGGCGTTGGTGAGGATGAAATCCACCGAGCCGATATCGGCGCCGGACGGTTGATCCCATGGCGCGCGGTAGTCGATGACGGTTGGATCGCGATGCTCGCCGCTGACAATGCCGCGCAGCCACCTGATGCGTTCATCGGCAAGAGCGTCTTGCATGCGTGAGGGCGTGAGGATGGTTTGTGGAAATCTGGAATCGGCCAGATCGAGTTTGATTTCGGGAAATTGTTCGCGCCCCGGTATGTCGGCTCGGCGACGAAACAGCTCAACCAGGGAGTCGAATACGTGCAGATTGCGTTCGGCATCGGCATGCGCGATGGCATCCAGCGCCAGGTAACGGCTGGCCCCGCTCAGTAGCGCGGCCAGACCCGTACCGATGGAGTCGCCC
>JAFECV010000074.1 GCA_018241985.1 Pseudomonadota bacterium
AGCGCGTTGTCGCGCGAGCGGATGTGAACGACGGGATCGGCGCTCATCGCAGCAGTTCGGCCACCGGGGCGAACGAGCGCCGGTGCTCCGGACAGGCGCCATGCTGCTGCAGCGCCGCCAGATGGGCGGCGGTGCCATAACCCTTGTGACCGTCGAACCCGTACTGCGGATAGCGCGCGTGCAGTTCCTGGCACCAGCGGTCGCGGTGCACCTTGGCCAGGATCGACGCGGCCGAGATCGCCGGCACCTGCGCGTCGCCGCGCACGATCGCCTCGGCCGGCACCTCGAGCCGCGGCAACTGGTTGCCGTCGACCAGCACCAGCGAGGGCTTGAGGCGCAGACCGGCAACCGCGCGGCGCATCGCGAGCAGCGTCGCCTGCAGGATGTTGATCCGGTCGATCTCATGAACGCTCGCCTCGGCGATGCTGCAGCACAGCGCCTTCGCGCGGATCTCGTCGAACAGCGCCTCGCGCCGCGCGGGCTTCAGCACCTTCGAGTCGGCGAGGCCGGCGATCGGGTTCAGGTCGTCCAGGATCACCGCCGCCGCCACCACCGGCCCGGCCAGCGGGCCGCGCCCGGCCTCGTCCACCCCGGCCACCAGACCGACCGGGTGCCAGGGCAGCGCCTGCTGGGGGCTTTTAGCCGGCAAGGATTTTCTCGATCGCATCGGCAGCGAGGCGCGGCGTGTCGCGCAACAGTTCGTGATGCAGTGCGGCGAAGCGCCGTTCCAGTGCCGCCAGCCGCTCGGGCGCCTGCGTGCGCGCGTCGAACCACTGGAGGACGGCGGCGGCCAGCGCCTGCGGCGTCGCGGCGTCCTGCAGCAGTTCGGGCACGACGAATTCGCCGCACAGGATGTTCGGCAGACCGACCCAGGGCTGCAACTGCCTGCGCCGCATCAGCCGCCAGCTGATAGCGTGCATCGCGTAGCCGATCACCATCGGGCGCTTGAACAGCGCCGCCTCCAGCGTCGCGGTGCCGCTGGCGATCAGCGTCACGTCGCACGCGGCCAGCACCGTGTGCGACTCGCCGGACACGATCTGCAGCTTGGGCGCGGCGCCGCGCTCGCGTGCGATCCGCTCGATCCGCTCGCGCAGCCCCGGCACCGCGGGCACTACTATTTTGATAGCTGGACGCGCGCGCTGCACTTGCGCTGCAGCGTTGAAAAACCTCGGGGCGATGTAGTCGATCTCGGCCGAGCGGCTGCCCGGCAGCACGGCCAGCACTTCGTCGCCCGCGGCGAGCCCGAGCCGCGCGCGCGCCGCGGCGCGGTCCGGTTCGATCGGGATCACCCGCGCCAGCGGATGGCCGACATAGGTCGCGGCAATGCCGTGGCGCGCGAGCAGTTCGGGCTCGAACGGGAAGATGCACAGCACATGGTCGGCCGCGCGGCGGATCTTCTCGACCCGTTTCGCGCGCCAGGCCCAGATCGACGGGCAGACGAAATGCACGGTCTTGATGCCGGCCGCGCGCAGCGAGGCTTCCAGCCCGAGGTTGAAGTCCGGCGCATCGACGCCGATGAACGCGGCCGGCCGCTCGGCAAGCAGGCGCTGTCGCAACTGGCGCCGGATGCGAATGAGTTCGGCGAGGCGCCGCAGCACTTCGAAGCTGTAGCCGTGCACCGCGAGCCGGTCGCTGGCCCACCAGGCGGCAAAGCCGCGCTGCGCCATGCGCGGCCCGCCGATGCCGGCAGCGGCGACGCCGGGCCAGCGCGCCTGCAGGCCGTCCAGCAGCAGCGCGGCGAGCAGATCGCCCGAGGCCTCGCCGGCCACCATCGCCACCTGCGGCGCCGCCCGCTCGACTGCCATCGCCGGGATCAACACGTTCTAGTCCAGCGAAACGGTGAAATCGGCTGTGCGCTGGAGTCGCAACAGGTGCAGGACAAGGCGCGCAACGCCGGCATGCGCCTGTTGCGGCTCCAGCCCTTCGGGTGAACGCCTGGCAGGGCCGCACTCGTCGTTGTCGCGCTCGCCGGGTGTCCAACCCGGCTGCGCCCGACGCCTAGATTGCAGCCCTGCCAGACATTCACGCACAGCCGACTTCACCGTTTCGCTGGACTATCGCACGATGCCGCGTGCAGCCTGCGCGAGAAAGTCCTGCATCGCCGCGATGTCCGGCGCCGATCCGCCGCTGGTTGCGCTGGTTGCACCACCTGCGAGCGCGGCGATCTGGCTGCGCGCCTGCTCCAGCGTGTGGCCGGAGCGGTACAGCAGCCGGTGCATCTGCTTGATCGTCGCGAGGCGCTCGGGGCCGAAGCCGCGCCGGCGCAGGCCCTCGGCGTTGATGCCCTGCGCCTCGGCCGGATTGCCGGCGGCCATGACGAACGGCGGCAGGTCCTGCGCGAGCCGGGTCTGAAACGCCGTCATCGCATGCGCGCCGACGCGGACGAACTGGTGGATGCCGGTCAGCCCGCCGATGACGGTCCAGTCGCCCAGATGCACATGGCCGCCGAGCGTCGCGGCGTTCGCCATCACGATATGGCTGCCGAGCTGGCAGTCGTGCGCGATGTGCACGTAGGCCATGATCCAGTTGTCGTCGCCGACGCGCGTGACGCCGGCGTCCTGCACGGTGCCGGTGTTGATCGTGACGAACTCGCGGATCGTGTTGCCGTCGCCGATCTCGAGGCAGGTCGGCTCGCCGGCGTACTTCTTGTCCTGCGGCGGCGCGCCGATCGAGGCGAACTGGAAGATGCGGTTGTCGCGGCCGATGCGGGTGCGCCCCTCGATCACGCAATGCGCGCCGATGCGGGTGCCGGCGCCGATCTGCACCTCGGCGCCGATCAGCGTGTATGGCCCGACCGTCACCGACGCGTCGATCTGCGCGCCGCGCTCGACGATCGCCGTCGGGTGGATGGCGGTCACGGCAGTCTTCAGGGGATGTTGCGCATCGTGCACATGATCACGGCTTCGGCGGCCAGCTCGTCGCCCACCGACGCACGCGCATTGAACTTGTAGATGCCGCCGCGCGAGCGGTCGTTGTCGACGTCGAGCAAGAGCTGGTCGCCCGGCTCCACCGGCCGCTTGAAGCGCGCCGCGTCGATGCCGGCGAAATAGAACACGGTCTTGTCGTCGGGCAGCGCGCCGAACATGTCGAACGACATGATCGCGGCGGTCTGCGCCATCGCCTCGACGATCAACACGCCCGGCATCACCGGCCGGTACGGGAAATGACCGACGAAGTACGGTTCGTTGATGGTGACGTTCTTCAGCGCCCGGATCCGCTTGCCGCGCTCGAGCTCCAGCACCCGGTCCACCATCACGAACGGATAGCGGTGCGGCAGGTGCTTGAGGACTTCATGGATGTCCATCATTTGGGTTTTCTCTCCAGCGCCTTCAGGCGTTCGCGCAGACTGTACAACTGCTTCAGGGTGGCGGCGTTCTTTTCCCAGGCCGCATTTTCGTCGATGGGAAAGAACCCGGTGTAGTGCCCCGGCCGGTGGATCGATCGGCTGACCATCGACGCCGACGAGATATGCACGTGATCGGCGATCGTCAGGTGCCCGAGCACCATCGCCGCGCCGCCGAACGTGCAGTGCGCGCCGATCACCGTGCTGCCGGCGACGCCGACGCAGCCTGCCATCGCGGTGTTCCGGCCGATCCGCACGTTGTGGCCGATCTGGATCAGGTTGTCGAGCTTGACGCCGTCTTCGATCACCGTGTCCTGCAGCGCGCCGCGGTCGATGCAGGTGTTGGCGCCGATCTCCACGTCGTCGCCGATGCGCACCGCGCCGAGCTGCTCGATCTTCTCCCAGGCGCCGTTGTCGGGCGCGAAGCCGAAGCCGTCCGCGCCGATCACCACGCCCGGATGCAGGATGCAGCGCGCGCCGATGGTGCAGCCTTCGCCGACCGTCACGCGCGATTTCAGCACCGTTCCCGCGCCGATGCGAGCACCGCGCTCGACCACGCACAGCGGCCCGATCGACGCCTCGGGGTGCACCACGGCCTTTGCATCGACGACCGCGCTCGGGTGCCTGCCTCCGGCCGCCGGCGGCGCATGGCGCCGCTTCCAGAACTGCGTGACGCGCGCGAAATACAGATACGGATCGGGCGCGACGATGCAGGCGCCGCGCGCCGCGGCCTCCCGCTCGAGCGCCGGCGCGACGATGACGCAGCCGGCCCGCGACGCGGCCAGCTGCTGCCGGTATTTCGGATTCGCGAGGAAGCTCAGGCTGCTCGGCGACGCCGCGTCGAGCGGCGCTATGCTTTCGATCTGCAGCTCGGGATCGCCATGCAGCCGCCCGCCCAGCGCGTCGACGATGGCTCCCAGCCGCAGCGTCACATCACGTCGGGCGTTGCGCCGGTCATTTCGAGCCGGTCGAACCGCTGCCGGCGGAGCCCGGCCCGCTGGCATTCAGCGCCGCGATCACCTTGTCGGTGATGTCGAGCTTGGGGTTGATGTAGACGGCCTCCTGCAGGATCACGTCGTACTTGTCGGCGATCGCGAGCTGCCGCACGATCTTGTTCGCGCGGTCGAGCAACTGCTGCAGCTCCTCGTTCTTGCGCGCATTCAGGTCTTCCTGGAATTCGCGGCGCTTGCGCTGCAGATCGCGGTCCTGGTCCATCAGCTGCTTCTGGCGCGCGATGCGCTGGCTGTCGGGCAGCGTCGGGCCTTCGCGGTCGAGCTTGTCGGCGGCGGCCTTCAGCGCATTGCCCTGATCGACCAGATCCTTCTCGCGCCTGGAGAACTCCTGCTGCAGCTTGGCTTCGGCCGCCTTCGCCGCATTCGCCTCCCGGAAGATCCGATCCGTGTTCACGTACCCGATGCGGTAGTCCTGCGCGTGGGCAGACAACGCGCACAGGCCGAACAGCAGGCCGAGCCCGCAGTGACGCAAAAAATGTTTCATCAGAACGAGGTGCCGATTTGAAACTGGAACCGCTGGATTCTATCGCCGGCGAACTTGCGGATCGGCTGCGCGATCGCGAATTTGAGCGGGCCGATCGGCGAGATCCAGCTCAGGCCGACGCCGGCCGATGCGCGCAGCGTGCTCGCCAGCACCGGCTCGTTGTCGCCCCAGACGTTGCCGACGTCGACGAAGCCGAACATGCGCAGCGTGCGGTCGTTGCCGGCGCCGGGGAACGGCGCGTTCAGTTCGGCGCTGAGGGTGAGCTTGCGCGTGCCGCCGACGATGAAGCCGGTCACGTCGCGCGGCCCGAGCGTGCCCTGCTCGAAACCGCGCACCGAACCCAAGCCGCCGCCGTAGAAATTCTTGAACACCGGGAACAGGCTGTCGCCCAGGCCCTTGCCCGCGCCGACCTCGCCCGCGAAGGCCATCGAGAACTGCTTGTTCAGCGGCACGTACTGCTGGATCTGGTAGTCGCCCTTCACGTAGCGCGCGGCGCCGGCCACGCCCCATTCGCCGTTCAGCCGCTGCAGCCGGCCCGAGGTCGGGACCAGCGCGCTGTCGCGGCTGTCCCTGGACCAGCCGATGGTCAGCGGCACGGCGCCGCTGGAGTAGCCGTAGCGTTCCGCGTACTGCAGGTAGACCGCGGGGATCGCGGTGCCGGGCTCGATCCGGGTGCGCTCCAGGCCGCCGCCGAAGTACACGGTGTCGGTCTCGCTGAACGGCACGCCGAATTTGATGCTGCCGCCCTCGGTGACGAGCTTGTAGTTGCCGCCCTGGTCCTCGTACGGCACCTGCGACTTGTAGTACAGGTTCAGGGTGCGCGACACGCCGTCGATCGTGAAGTACGGATCGGTGGAGCTGACCACGATCACCTTGTTGTACTTGCTGGTGTTGACCTGCAGGCCGAGCGAGTTGCCCGAGCCGAACACGTTGTCCTGGCTGATGCCGAAATTGAACGACAGCTTGTCCGCGCTGCCGTAGCCGGCGCCGATCGTGATGCTGCCGGTGGGCTTTTCCTTCACGCTGACGTTCAGGTCGACCTCGTCGGGCGCGCCGGGCACGTCCTGCGCCTGCACGTTGACCTCGGTGAAGTAGCCGAGTCGGTCGACCCGGTCGCGCGAGAGCTTGATCTTGTCGCCGTCGTACCAGGAGTCCTCGAACTGGCGGAATTCGCGCCGGATCACCTCGTCGCGCGTGCGCGTGTTGCCGCTGATGTTGATGCGGCGCACGGACACCCGGCGCGACGGATCGGCGACCAGCGTGAACGCGACGCGACCGCGCGCGCGGTCGATGTCGGGCCGGGCCTCGACCTTGGCGAACGCGAAGCCGTAGCGCGCGAACTCGTCGGTGAACGCCTTGGTGGTCGCGGTCACCTCCTCGGCGTCGTATGGTTCGCCGGGCCTGATCTTCACCAGCGACTTGAACAGGTCGTCCTTGCCGAGGTAGTTGCCCTGCAGCGTGACCCCGCTGACCACGTAGCGCTCGCCCTCGGTGATGTTCACCGTGATGTAGACCGACAGCTTGTCGGGCGAGAGCGCGACCTGCGTCGAGTCAATCCGGAATTCGAGGTAGCCGTGCGACAGGTAGTACGAGCGCAGCGTCTCGAGGTCGGCGTTGAGCTTGGGGCGCGAATACAGGTCGGACTTGGTGTACCAGCTCAGCCAGTTGCCGGTGTCGAGGTCGAACAGGTCGCGCAGCGTCGACTCGCTGAACGCCTTGTTGCCGACGACGCGGATCTCCTGGATCTTCGCCGGCTGGCCCTCGGTGATCGTGAAGGTCAGGTTGACCCGGTTGCGGTCGATCGGCGTGACCGTGGTCACCACCTGCGTGTTGTAGAAGCTCCGGCTCAGGTATTGGCGCTTGAGTTCCTGCTCGGCCTTGTCGGCCAGCGCATTGTCGAACGGCCGGCCCTCGACCAGGCCGATGTCGCGCATCGCCTTCTTCAGCGCGTCCTTCTTGAACTCCTCCGACCCGACGAACTGCACGTCGGCGATCGTCGGCCGTTCCTCGACGACCACGACCAGCACGTCGCCGGTGGTTTCGAGCTTGACGTCCTTGAACAGGCCGAGCGCGAACAGCGCGCGGATCGCCGCCGCGCCCTTGTCGTCGGTGTAGGTGTCGCCGACGCGAAACGGCAGCGACGCGAACACCGTGCCCGGCTCGACGCGCTGCAGTCCTTCGACCCGGATGTCCTTGATCGTGAAAGGTTCGACGGCCGACGCCGCGCCCGCTGCCAGACCGATGACCGCCACCACAGCCGCGGTGCGCAGACGAAAGCAATCGAAGTAGTTATTCATGAACGAAGGGGTTGCCGGCCCCGCGCCGCCGGCCATGGGTCAGCTAAAGCGCGGTCATCCAGGGAGCGGTCAGCCAAAGAGCCGGGCCAGATCATTGAACAGCGCTATCGACATCATCAGCAGCAGAACGGCCACGCCACCGCGCTGCAGCCGTTCCATCCATGCCGGGGATACGCTCCTGCCCGTCGCGCCCTCCCAAAGATAATACATCAGGTGTCCTCCATCGAGGACCGGCAGCGGCAGCAGGTTCAGCACGCCGAGGCTCACGCTGATCACCGCCAGGAACACCAGGTATTGCGACAGGCCGAGGCTGGCCGACTTGCCCGCGTAGTCTGCGATCGTCAGCGGGCCGCTCAGGTTCTTCAGCGACACCTCGCCGATCACCATCTTGCCGAGCGAGCGCAGCGTCAGCGCCGAAACCTGCCAGGTGCGCGTGACGCCGCCCCAAAGCCCTTCGAGCGGGCCGTAGCGCACCAGCACCATCTCGAGCGGCGCGCCCACATAGGCGCCGATGCGTCCCACGGTCTTGCCGTCCTCCTGCACCGGCTGCGGCGTCACGTCGAGCACGATCTGCCGGCCCGCGCGCTCCACGCGCCAGCGCTGCGCGATCGGCTTGCCGCCATCGACCGACGCGCGGATCGCGTCGCGCAGCTGGCGCGCGTCGTAGATCGGCGTCGTGCCGACCGCATCCACCAGATCGCCCTCGCGCAGGCCGGACCTGCTCGCCGCGCTGCCGGCCATCACCTCGCCGATCACCGGCCGGCTCCACGGCGCGACGATGCCGACCTTGCGCAGCAGCGTGGCATCGGCATCGCGCGTGTCGATCTGGCTGAGCGGCAGCAGCAGCTCGCGCGCGGCAGTGCCGTCCGCGCCTCCGATCTGCAGCCGCACGTCGCGCCCGTCCAGCGTGGCGCGGGTCAGCAGCCAGGTCAGCGCATCGAACGAGCGCACCGGCTCGAGCGCATCGTCCGCGAACCCGGCGCGCTGCACCAGCTCGCCGCCGTGCAGGCCAGCCTGCGCGGCCACCGAACCCGGCACCGGGCTGCCGAAGATCGCGCGCGGCTCCTGCATGCCGGTCCAGTTGACCAGCGCGTACAGCAGCACCGCCAGCAGCAGATTCGCGATCGGGCCGGCGGCGACGATCGCCGCGCGCGCCGCCAGCGGCTGGTTGTTGAACGCCAGGTGCCGCTCCTCGGGCGCGACCGGCGCCTCGCGCTCGTCGAGCATGCGCACGTAGCCGCCGACCGGAAACGCGCCGATCACGAACTCGGTCGCTTGGCCCTCTTTCTGGTGCTTCGGCCGCCAGCGCAGCAGC
>JAFECV010000750.1 GCA_018241985.1 Pseudomonadota bacterium
ACCAGTCGATCCGCAGCCACCGCTATCACGCGCGATTACCGGAAGAAGCGCAGGCGGAAGAAGCAAAAAATGCCGTCATCGATGGTCAGTCAAGCACCGGTAGCTATCAAAAGATGAGTGACGCCGGAGGGGCGTGCTGATGGAAGTCGTGCTGGCGCTGGCGATCGGCTTGCTCACCGGCTCGGGCGTGTGGCTGCTGCTGCGCCCGCGCACTTTCCAGGTGATCATGGGACTGTCGCTGCTGTCGTACGCGGTGAACCTGTTCATCTTCAGCATGGGGCGTCTCGGCCTCTCGCTCGCCGCGGCGCCGGTGCTCAAGTCCGGGGTATCCGAAGACCTGCTGCACTACGCCGACCCGCTGCCGCAGGCACTGGTGCTGACCGCGATCGTGATCGGCTTCGCGATGACCGCGCTGTTCCTGGTCGTGCTGCTCGCCTCGCGCGGCGTGTCCGGCACCGACCATGTCGACGGCAGCCGCTCGCACGACCAGCCGGAGATGCCGTGAGCGGAGGGATCACTCACGCGCTGGCCCAGGCAGTCGCGCCGCTGCTGCCGCATCTGCTGCTCGCGCCGATCGCGCTGCCGCTCGCCACCGCCGCACTGATGCTGCTGCTGCGCGAGGAGCGCCAGCGCGCGAAGCTGTGGCTGAATCTGGCATCGACAACGCTCGGCCTTTTCATCGCGCTCGCGCTGCTGGCGTGGAGCGCGGACGCGGGCCCGGCCACGGTCGCGGTCTATCTGCCGGGCAACTGGCGCGCGCCGTTCGGCATCGCGCTCGCGCTCGACCGGCTGTCGGCGCTGATGCTGGTGCTGACCGGCGTGGTCGCGCTCGCGTCCGTCGTCTACGCGGCGGCCGGCTGGCACCGCGCCGGCGTGCATTACCACCCGCTGTTCCAGTTCCAGCTGATGGGGCTGGCCGGCGCGTTCCTGACCGCGGACCTGTTCAACCTGTTCGTGTTCTTCGAGGTGCTATTGGCGGCCTCGTACGGGCTGCTGCTGCACGGCTCGGGGCGCGCGCGGGTGCAGGCCGGGCTGCACTACATCGCGATCAACCTCGCGGCCTCGTCGCTGTTCCTGATCGGTGCGGCGATGCTATACGGCCTGACCGGCACACTGAACATGGCCGATCTCGCGCGCGCGGCGGCCCGGGTGCCGGCCGCCGACCTCGGGCTGCTGCACTCGGCGGCGGCCATCCTGGCCTGCGCGTTCCTGGTCAAGGCCGGGGTCTGGCCGCTCAACTTCT
>JAFECV010000751.1 GCA_018241985.1 Pseudomonadota bacterium
CCGAGGAAACCGAACGCATGGTCGAGTTGCTCCAAGACCTGCGCGGCGAAGTGACGATGCTGCTGGTCGAGCATGACATGGATGCCGTTTTTCGACTGGCCGATCGCGTTTCGACGCTGGTGTCCGGCAGGGTCATTGCCAGCGGAACACCAGACGACATTCGCGCGCACCCTGAGGTCAGGCGAGCCTACCTCGGTGATGAAATGGCGGAGGTCCGGAGATCATGAGCGCGCTGCTGGAGGTCGATGGCATGGAGACGGCGTACGGCAGCAGCCAGGTGCTGTTCGGCGTATCCCTCGCGATCCGGCAAGGAGAGGTCGCGACGCTGCTGGGGCGCAATGGCATGGGCAAGACCACCACCGTGCGTACGCTGATGGGGCTGGTCGCTGCACGTGCCGGGACCATCCGCTTTCGCGGAGAACGCATCGATTCGCTCGCATCGGACCGGATCGCCCGCATGGGCATGGCGCTGGTGCCCGAGGGGCGGCAGATCTTTCCCAATCTCACCGTGCAGGAAAACCTGCTGGCGTTCGCCGATTGCCGCAATGGCAGTTCGGACCCTTGGACGCTGGAGCGCGTCTATGCCCTGTTTCCGCGCCTGCAGGAACGCTCGCGCAATGCCGGGAACCACCTTTCAGGTGGCGAGCAGCAAATGCTCGCCATCGGCCGGGCCTTGATGACCAATCCCTATTTGCTGATATTGGATGAGGCGACCGAAGGACTCGCGCCACTCGTGCGCGAGGAAATTTGGCGCTGCTTGGGTGCGCTGCGCGCGCAGGGACAAACGATCCTGGTGATAGACAAATACGTCGAACGATTGATAGTGCTTGCCAACCACCACACGATACTCGAGCGTGGCCGCGTCGCTTGGCAGGGAGCATCGGCGCTCCTGGAAGCGGACCGGACGTTGTGGCAGCGATATGTGGGTGTTTGAGTGCGCGGTGGTCGGGTCACGGGCATTTGGCGCTCTCTTGCGGCCGATGGGAGGCGACTGGATGGAGTCGCGGCTGTCCCGTTCGAACGAAGGGTTAAGACTGCCCGCGGGGACGGAGGCGGACGGCCTCTTGCTTGCCCTCAAGGCTGACCGACGACAACCTCGCTGATCTGGATGACGGGGGCCAGGTCCGTGTAGTTCTTGATGTCCGCCATGATCTCCTTCGCGTGCGGCCCGAACCCTGCCTGAAAGGCCTCGACCGACTCGCAGAAGATGTGGCACATGCCGACATAGACCGGCGGATCA
>JAFECV010000752.1 GCA_018241985.1 Pseudomonadota bacterium
GATCTTCTCGATCGGCATCCTGGTGGACGATGCGATCGTGGTGGTCGAGAACATCCATCGCCACATGGCGCTCGGCGGGCGGAGCCTGCGCGAGGCGATCCCGCAGGCGGTGGCCGAGGTCGGCGGTCCGACGATCCTGGCGACGTTCACGGTGATCGCGGCGCTGCTGCCGATGGCGTTCGTGTCCGGGCTGATGGGGCCGTACATGCGGCCGATCCCGATCAACGCATCGGCCGGCATGCTGCTCTCGCTGGCCATCGCGCTGGTGGTGACGCCGTGGCTTTCTTTGAAGCTCCTGCGTCATCACCACCCGGCTCCCGCCGGCCATGCGAGCGAAGAAGCGGCGCGGGGTGGCCGTCTGCTGCGCCTGTTCTCTCGCCTGATGGCACCGTTCCTGCAAGGGCCGCGCGCGCGGCGGCGCCGGCGTCTGCTGTTCATGGCCATGGGCGTGCTGGTGCTGGCCGCGGCGGGCCTGGTGGTGGTGCAGGCGGTCGTGCTGAAGATGCTGCCGTTCGACAACAAGTCGGAATTCCAGGTGGTCGTCGACATGCCCGAGGGCAGCACGCTGGAGACCACGAATCGCCTGCTGACGCAGATGGCGCATGCGCTCGACCGCGTGCCGGAGGTGCTGGACTACCAGGGCTATGCCGGCACTGCCTCGCCGATCACCTTCAACGGCCTGGTGCGGCAGTACTACCTGCGCAGCGGACCCATCGACGGCGATCTGCAGGTCAACCTGGTCGACAAGCACGAGCGCAAGCGCCAGAGCCACGAGATCGCGCTGGCGGTGCGGCCGATGCTCGCGCAGATCGGCGCGCGCTACGGCGCTTCGGTCAAGGTGGTCGAAGTGCCGCCCGGTCCGCCGGTGCTGGCGCCGATCGTCGCCGAAATCTACGGTCCGAGCTACGCCACGCTGCGGCGGATTGCACGGGGCCTGGAGCAGCAGTTCCGCTCCGACCGCGACCTGGTGGACATCGACACCAGCGTCGAGGCCGATTCGCCGCGCGAGGTCGTGCTCGTCGACCGCGCACGCGCGGCTCGGCTCGGGGTCGACCAGGCCGAGATCGCGCGCACGCTGCGGATGGCGCTGTCGGGCAGCGACGCTACGTATTTGATGGATGGCCGCTCGCGCTATGCAGTGCCGATCCGGCTGCGCCTGCCGCCCGGCGACCAGGCGTCGCTCGACCAGTTGCTGGCGCTGCGGGTGCGCTCGGCAGGCGGTGCCCTGGTGCCGCTTTC
>JAFECV010000753.1 GCA_018241985.1 Pseudomonadota bacterium
CACCAGTTCTCCGGCGGGCAGCGCCAGCGCATCTCGATCGCGCGCGCGCTCGCCACCGAGCCCGACTTCCTGGTGTGCGACGAACCGACCTCGGCGCTGGACGTGAGCGTGCAGGCGCAGGTGCTCAACATCATGAAGGACCTGCAGCGCCGGCGCGGCCTGACCTACCTGTTCATCTCGCACAACCTCGCGGTGGTGCGGCACGTGAGCGACGAGGTCGGCGTGATGTACCTCGGCCGCCTGGTCGAGGTCGCCGACAAGCGCCGGCTGTTCGCCGAGCCGCGCCATCCGTACACCCGGATGCTGCTCGACGCGATCCCGAAGATGCACGAAACCGGCCGCGCGCGCACGCCGGTGCAGGGCGAGGTGCCGAACCCCTTGAACCCGCCCGCCGGCTGCACCTTCCATCCGCGCTGCCCGCACGCGAACGACCGCTGCCGCAGCGAGCGCCCGGTGCTGCGCGAGCAGGGCGGCGCGAAGGTTGCGTGCCACGCGGTGGAAGAGGGCCGCATCTGAGGCCGGCGTACCGGGTCGGCACTGCGGATGCTATTTATTCGATAGCATACCCCAAAGATTCCGCGGGCGTATCCGGGTGATTCGTTCGATGAATCGTGTGCGGCGCCGGTGGCTGCGACACAAACGAGGTGCCGGCCTGCCGCCGACCGGCACCCTCCCTCAGATGGACCGGCCTCCGTCAACCGGCATCTCGATCCCGGTCAGGAAGCGGGCGGCATCGCTTGCGAGAAAGACCGCCACGTTCGCGACGTCCTCCGGCGTGCACATGCGGCCCAGCGGGATCGTCGACACGAAACGGGCCCGGTTCTCGGGCGTATCCGCGACACCCATGAAGTCCTGCAGCAGACCCGTGGCGGCCATCACGGGCGCGATGACATTGACGCGGATGCCGTCGTTCGCCAGCTCCACCGCCATGGACTTGGTCATGACTTTCACGGCGCCCTTGGAGCTGTTGTACCAGGTGAGGCCGGGGCGCGGACGGATGCCGCCGACGGAGCCGACGTTGAGGATGACGCCGTCCTTCCGGGACCGCATCAGCGGCACCACGGCCCGCGTGGTGTGGAAGATGGACTTCACGTTCACCGCGAAAACCCTGTCGTAGGTGTCCTCGTCCACCTCCAGCATCGACTGGTTGCGGTGCGTGGTGCCGGCATTGTTCACCAGCACGTGCGGCGCGCCATGCTCGCGCACGATCGCGTCGACCAGCGCTTCACCGGCCG
>JAFECV010000754.1 GCA_018241985.1 Pseudomonadota bacterium
AGATGCCTTCGAAAGGCTGGTATTTGCCGCCGACGATGCCGTGGTAGACCGCCTCGATGTTGATGGCGGCGATGTAGTAGGCCAGCAGCACCAGCTCGTTGGCGTGAATCTCGTGCTTGTACTTGTGGGGCAGGTGCTCGGGCGCGATCAGGCCGCTCTGCAGTAGCCGGGTGATGAAGGTGCCGGTGCCGGTGAAGGGGTCGATGATGTGGACGCCCTTGCTGCCCAGCGTCTGGCCGAACTCGGTCTCCAGGATGTGGGCGACGCTGTGGATGATGAAGTCCACCACCTCGACCGGCGTGTAGACGATGCCCAGCCGCTCGGTCATCTTGGGGAAGGCGTTGCGGAAGAACTTGTCGTACAGCTCGACGACGATCTTCTGCTTGCCGGCTGCGTTGTCGATGCCCTGGGCGCGCATCTTCACGCTGTCATAGAAGCGCTGGAGGGTGTCGGCTTCCTTGTCCAGCCGGTGCTCCTGCAGCACGTCGAGCACGCCCTGCATGGCCAGCGACATCGGGTTGTGCTGGGCGAAGCTGTAGTCCTCGAACAGGGCGTCGAACACCGGCTTGGTGATGAGGTGCTGGGCCAGCATCTCGATGACCTCGCCGTCGCTGATGCTGCCGTTCAGGTCGTCGCGCAGCTCGCCGGCGAAGGTGTTGAAGGCAGCGCGCTCCTTCTCGTTGGCCGGGTCTTCAACGATGGCCGTGATGCGGTCGATGTGGGTTCGGGCGATCTTGGCAATGTCGTTGGCCCAGTCTTCCCAGTGGTGGCGGTTGCCAACCTTCTGCACGAGTTTGGCGTAAATGGCCTTCTCAATTTCCCCGATTTCAAATGGCAGCGAGGTCTGATCTTCCTTACCGTAGCGCTTAGGTTCGGGCTCGCCGATGGTGAAGCCACCGGCATCCACGGCGTGTCGATCACGCTCAATTACGACCGCGCCGCCGACGCCGAGCGCGTGTTCAACGCGCTGGTCGAAGGCGGCAAGGTGACGATGGCGCTGGGCGAAACCTTCTGGGCCAAATGCTTTGGCATGCTGATCGACAAGTACGGCTGCCCGTGGATCGTCAACGGCGAGATGACGCCGGTCGAGATGACGCGCGCGGCCGGCTGACGCCGGTGCGCAGCAAATCAACATTCAAGTAGCACGCATGAAAGTCATGGTGATGGTCAAGGCGACCGAAGACAGCGAAGCCGGCGTTCTGCCGTCCGCCGAACTGCTGACCGCGATGGG
>JAFECV010000755.1 GCA_018241985.1 Pseudomonadota bacterium
TAGAACGTGTCGTTGGTATGGATCGGGCGCAGGCGGCCGAACGTCAGGTATTCGCCGGCCCAGAAGTCCGGCGCGCCGAACTTGAAGGCGAGCAGCAGGCCGACCGCGGTCGCGAACAGCAGCCACAGCGTCGCGCAGACGATGTAGGCGGTGAAGACGGCCTTGAGCGCACGCTCGTCCTCGGGGTTGTCGCTCACGCTCCGCGTGGCGGCTGTCACCTGCTGCGCACTCGCTGCCATCGCCATTCCTCCTCGTGGGATTCGGCGTCCGTCAGGAAGACCGCAGCGCCGCATCGGCAGCGCTGCACCGGACAGCCGGAGCGCCGCAGCCTCTGCATCTTGATTGATGCGCGGCACGGCACGCCCCGGAAAATGTCGCACAGCGATAAAACCCGCGCCGCAGGCGCATGAATCGATTCTGTGCGAGACGCGACCCGTTCGATCGCGTTCCATCGCGTCAACGGCCCTACACTCCTCGGCCATGGATGCCGATGCCGTCGAAGCCTTTTTCGCCACCTTGCGCGCCGCGAACCCGCAGCCGGCCAGCGAGCTCGAATACACCAGCGTGTTCGAGCTGCTGTGCGCGGTGCTGCTGTCGGCGCAGGCGACCGACGTCGGCGTGAACAAGGCGACGCGGCGCCTGTTCCCGGTCGCGAACACGCCGCAGGCGATCCTCGATCTCGGACTCGAGCGCCTGGAGGGCACCATCAAGACGATCGGCCTGTACCACGCCAAGGCGCGGCACCTGATCGCCACCTGCCGCATCCTGATCGAGCGCCACGGCGGCGAGGTGCCGCGCACGCGCGAGGCCTTGGAAGCGTTGCCCGGCGTCGGGCGCAAGACCGCGAACGTCGTGCTGAACGTCGCGTTCGGCGAGCCGACGATGGCGGTCGACACGCACATCTTCCGCGTCGCGAACCGCACCGGGCTCGCACCGGGCAAGACGCCGCTCGCGGTCGAGCTGCAGCTGCTCAAGCGCGTGCCGCCGGCCTACGCGGCCGATGCGCACCACTGGCTGATCCTGCACGGCCGCTACGTCTGCCTCGCGCGCCGGCCGCTGTGCTGGCAATGCGGCGTCGCGCGCTGGTGCGACTACCCGGACAAGACGCCGGCACCGCTATAGTATCGATAGCTACAAGCGAGCTGTTCGCGCCGGCTTTGAGCCGATTTCCCTGAAAAATGAGACGGGTGACCGCGGAGCAGGCCGTTCCAGCGACCGCCGCGG
>JAFECV010000756.1 GCA_018241985.1 Pseudomonadota bacterium
AATAGAGCGTCTTTTCGCTGGACGAGCCTCGTTTTTCGGCCATTTCGAACGTGCCTCGTTACCTGGATTCCAGGATGATAACCATTTGACGCCGGCCGATCGGCCGTGTCGGCTTGGCGCCGCCCGGCCCGTTGCAGCCGCACAACCCCGGGCCTGGCCTGCAGCTCACGGACGCTTTGCGAGCACCTGGTCGAGCAGGCCGTATTCCTTCGCCTCGTCGGCCGACATGTAGCGGTCCCGCTCCATGTCCTGCGCGATCTTGTCCATCGTCTGGCCGGTGCGCTCCGAATAGATCCGGTTCAGCTGCTCGCGGGTGCGGATGATCTCGCGCGCGTGGATCTCGATGTCGGTCGCCTGGCCCTGGGTGCCGCCGGACGGCTGGTGGATCATGATCTTGGAGTTGGGCAGCGCGAAGCGCTTGCCTTTCGCGCCGGCCATCAGCAGGAACGAGCCCATGCTGGCCGCCATGCCCATGCACAGCGTGGACACGTCGGGCTTGATGAACTGCATCGTGTCGTAGATCGCCAGGCCCGCGCTCACCGAGCCGCCGGGCGAGTTGATGTAGAACGAAATGTCCTTGTCCGGATTTTCGCTCTCCAGGAACAGCAACTGGGCCACGACCAGGTTTGCGGTCTGGTCGTTGACCTCGCCGACCAGGAAGATCACCCGTTCCTTGAGCAGGCGCGAGTAGATGTCGTAGGAACGCTCGCCGCGCCCCGACTGCTCGATCACCATCGGGATCATGCCCAGGCCCTGGATCGGCGCGGCGCCCGCCCGCGTCCCTTGCCAAATGTCGTCTCGAACCACCATGGTTTCTCCTAGTGCAACCAGCAATGTACCGAAGGCAGATGGGGCCTGCAGGCGAAACCGCAAGCCCTGATCCAATCCGAGCCGGCCCGACCTGGACCGGCGCCGGCAAAGGCCGCTCAGCCGCGCCCCATCAGCTCGTCGAACGACACCTTCTTGTCTTCGACCTGGGCCTTCGCCAAGACGAACTCGGTCACGTTGTTCTCGATCACCGTGGCCTCGACGTCGGCGAGCCGGCGGTTGTCGCCGTAGTACCAGCTCACGACCTCGACCGGCTTTTCGTAGCTGGAGGCCAGTTCGTCCACATGCGCCTTGATCTGCTCGGGCTTGGCGGCCAGCGTGTTCGCGCGCACCAGCTCGGCCACCACCAGCCCGAGTCGCACGCGCCGCTCGGCCTGCGGGCGGAACGCGTCCT
>JAFECV010000757.1 GCA_018241985.1 Pseudomonadota bacterium
ACCTTGCTGGCTGCCGGCTTGACGCATGCGCACATGGTGGTGCTGACGTTCGCCCATGCCCAGCAAGCGTTGCGCATCGCCCAGGCGATTGCCGAGCGCCGTCCGGCGCTGACCTTGTGGGTGTCATGCAGAATTACGACCGCGGCCGATGCATTTCGCGCCATGCCCAACGTGCGCGTGTATCAGCAATCCTTTGCCGCAGCTATTGGGCTGGCGGAACAGGTTATGTCGACGCTTGGCATGTCGACCGAGCTGATTGAAGGACACATCAGCGCAATGCGCCGCCGTCTCGACAGCAGCCGTTTTCCAGGGAGTTCATCGTCATGAAATCAACACGCCTTAACCCATTTCAGGTCTTGCGTGACCAATGGGCCATCATGAGTTTTTACGAGCGCTTCGAGCAGGTCGTCGCCCTCGTTCTGTCGGCAGTAATTGCCGTCATCATCGTGGTGTCGCTGTTCCAGCTCATCGCCATCGTCTTCACGCTGCTGGTCCTCGATGCCTTCAATCCCCTGGATCACAAGGTATTCCAGAGTGTGTTCGGCATGATCATGACGCTCTTGATCGCGATGGAGTTCAAGCATTCCATCGTGCGCGTGGCGCTGCGTCGGGACAGCATCATCCAGGTCAAGACCGTGATCCTCATCGGCCTGATCGCGCTGGCGCGCAAGTTCGTGATCCTTGACCCCGAGGCGAGCCCCGCCAAGATAGCCGCGCTGGCAGGCGCCACGCTGGCTCTGGGTGCGACCTACTGGCTGCTGCGCGAGCGCGGCGACCGCGCCGCCGCGACCTCTGAGCATGACCCGTCATCATCCCAGTGATCCGCGCACGGCGCTGTTGCAACACCGCTGGCTCAACCGCCTGCAGACCGGGCTGTTGGTCCTGACCCTGGTCGGGATCGCAGCCGCCGCAGGGAGACTGCCGTTTGGGGAAGGCGGCCTGTGGCTCGCGCTGTTTGCCGTTGCAGGTGCGTTGCTGCTGGAACCGGTAGCCGCGTCGGCGCTGAGCTTGCGCCTGCACCGCGTACGGGCCTTGCACCCGCAAGAAGCCCACGAGATGTGGGCCCTGTTGCGCGAGCTGCCCGCCCGTGCCGGTTTGCCCGCCACGCCGGTGCCGCACTATGTGCCCAGTGGCGTCGTCAACGCCTTCGCCACCGGATCGAAGCAGGAGGCATCGATCGCCCTCACCGATGGCCTGCTGCGCCGCCTGAGCCCACGCGA
>JAFECV010000758.1 GCA_018241985.1 Pseudomonadota bacterium
CTCACCAGCGGTGGCGTCGGCAAGGGCCTGGCGCTGCGCATCGAACAGCAGGTGTCCTGCGGCGCGCCGTGGTTGAGCACGACGCCGGCGTCATTGAACGTCGGCGCCCTGGACAGCGGCAACGCCAGCGTGAGCGTCGACAGCACGAAGTTCGGCGGCGGTACGTCGGCGGTCGGCTACCTGTGCCTGCACAGTAACGATCCGAACACGCCGGTTTCGGTGATCCGCGTCAGCGCAACGCAGAACTGATCTCCCCCGGGCCGCATCCCACAAGGACGTGGGAGCGCTTTTTTCCGAAAACATTCAAGCAGTCCCGCAGGCAGGGTGTCGCTGCGCTCAACTCGGTATCTACGCAAGCTGGGTGCGGCTCAGGCCGCGATCTGCCAGCCGGGGAAAACCAGCACCGCTGGATGGCAGCGAAGCGCGTTGGCCAGGGTCTTGGCGCGCTCGACGCCGAGGTTGACGCGCCCGGTTTCGATTCCGGAGATGGTCGTCTGCGGAATGCCGCAGAGTTCGGCAAGCCGGCTTTGGGTAAACCCCTGCAACTCGCGGATGATGCGCACCGACTCGCCGGGCGACACTTCGACGCGCTTGCGGGCGGGAACGAAATTACGCATGGTCAGGACCTTCGATAATCATGTGCCGTGACGCGGATCACGCGGACGAGAACGGCGTCGGCGACGACCTGGTAAATGACGCGCCACTGCTCGTTGAGCCGGGAAGAACGATAGCCTTCCCACTCGCCCGACAAGGCTTCGTCGCGAAAACCCCTGATGGCGCGAAGACCTTGCGGTCCGGATAGCATGGCGATGTCTTTCCACTTCTCGTAGCGTTTCAGGATTTCGAGCGGAACACGGCGGGAAGAAAGCTCCCTGTCGACGTTCCGGTGCTCCTCGATCCGCCACATGGCTTATTGTGACTAGTACTTAAATGTACTGTCAAGCCGGAGCCTGTGGGCTGGGTTCGGCGCAGCGAAACCCAGCATTGTGTGCAGTTCGGCTCTGGGTTTCGCCTGCGGCTCAACCCAGCCTACGAAAGCCAAGCGCGCCTCAGGCAGCCATCGCCTGCGCGACCAGCGCCTCGATCTGGCCGAGGTTCGGGATCACCGCCTGATCGTCGCGCACCAGCACCTGCGCGTGCACGCCGGGCGGATGCGCGGATTCGTCGCCGGTCGGGATGAGCAGGTCCGGCGTGATCGTGGTCAGGCGCGGGAAG
>JAFECV010000759.1 GCA_018241985.1 Pseudomonadota bacterium
GTGAACCAGCCGCATTCGCGGCCGATCATGTACGACGATGCGTTCCGCGGACTGCCGCAGAGGGAGGTCGCGACTGTCGTGCGGGAGCCGCGACATATACGCAAGCGCCGCGAAGCTCCGCGCGCCTGGTCGCCGGAGGAGATGTTCCCGATGGAGAGGTTGTTCGAGGCCATCGACAACAAGATCGTGGAGGAGGGCACCCGCCTTGTCGCCAAAGGCGTGTCCCGGCGCGAAGGGGCTGTGTTCATCAAGTACTTTGTGGTCGATGGTGATGCCGCGGGCGACACATTCGAGTTGGGCATGGCCGAAGCGCATAGACACCTGCAGGATCTAGGCCTGGATCATCCGAGCGCAGTTTGATGTTCAGCGCTGAACATCGCGGGCGACGCCCGCGGGATGAGGGACCCTGGCGCAGCGCGTCCGCTAGGCAAGCCACCGTAGCTTCCGGACCAACGGGCGCCATCTCCCGCCGCCGGCTGGCCGGGTCCCAGCTGCCGCCGCTGGCCGCGCCATCGGGAGAAAAGCCGGCCGCGCGCAGGTCCGCGCCGGATTCAGAGGCCAGCGTATAGGTGGCCAGGCAGGCGATGTGCCTCGGTCGCGGTTCACGCCGGCACGCAGCTAGTGGGGAGAGCAGCTGTTGCCCGTGCCGTCCGCCGCTACCCTCGTGATCTCCAGGGTCGAGCCGTCATCCAGCAACCGGGCAACGGGCCGACTCACAATGGCGACGCCCACCAACCGACCGGCAGTGACTACGACGTGCGCAGCATCGGGTCCGTACCTGTGCGCGGACTGCAATGGATGGCCGAGCGAGCGCTGGCTATCGAAGGTCCGATGTCCCCAGCCGATCTCGCCGCCTGGATCAGTATCGGAACCGGCTACGAGCCGGTGAGCTGGAAGCAGTTGCACGGCCCGCTGCTTCGCCCGATGGGGGAGGGCAGGCTGCGAATAGTCCGGGGCAAGTACGTCCACCGGGATCGCGATCGCGCCATGCGCTCGGCGACCTAGTGAAAGTCCCTGCTCGGCGCGTTCTGGGCCAAGCGGCCAAGGAGAGGGGTGAGGTCCTCTAGCCGCCCCACGATGAGATTGCGAACCTCGCCTTCACGTTGCCAGACGCCATGCACGACGAGCAGCCGCGCGCCGAGCAGCACGTCGCGCTGTCGATCTCGCACGCTCTTCCAGACAATCGCCTGCACGGGCCCGTGCTCGTCC
>JAFECV010000075.1 GCA_018241985.1 Pseudomonadota bacterium
ACCCGCTGGTGCTGGCCTGGCCCCGCGGCATCGCCGCGCGCGGCGAGCTGCGTCACGGCTTCTGCCATGCGCGCGACCTGCTGCCGACGCTGCTCGACCTGTGCCGCGTGGAACCGCCGACCGTGGTCGCCGGCGTGCCGCAACAGCCGGTCACCGGCCAGAGCCTGGCGGCCACGCTGGCCGACCCGGCCGCACCGGGCCATACCGAGCCGCAGGTCTTCGAGATGTTCGGCCACCGCGGCATCTGGCACGCGGGCTGGAAGGCGGTGGCCTGGCACCAGAGCGGCACGCCGTTCGATGCCGACCGCTGGGAGCTCTACCACCTGGAGCGGGACTTCGCCGAGAACCACGACCTCGCCGCTGCAGAGCCCGAGCGCCTGGAGCAGCTCAAGGCGCTCTGGTGGCGCGAGGCCGAGGCGAACCAGGTGCTGCCGCTGGACGACCGCTTCGGCGCCCGCTTCGCCGAGAACGCGCAGCGCGCGCAAGGCGAGCGCACGCGCTTCGTGTTCCACGCCGGCATGGGCCACCTGCCGAGCGACGTGGCGCCGGATTTGCGTTCGCGCGGCTATGCGCTGGAGGCCCGGGTGCTGATCCCCGAAGGCGGCGCCGAGGGCGTGCTGCTCGCGCACGGCGACGCCACCAGCGGCTACAGCCTGTACCTGCAGGACGGCCATCTGGTGCACGACCTGAACGTCGGCGGCGTGCACCAGATCCTGCGCTCCGAGCGCGCGGTGACGCCCGGCCACCGTCGCCTAGCTTTTCGCATGCGGCTCGGGCCGATGACGCTGTCGCCGGCTATGCCCGGCCATGGCCGGATCGCGGTGCCGTCGAGCCGGCAGGCAAGCCTGTGGATCGACGACGCCTGCGTGGCCGAAGGCCCGTGTCCGCTCGGCTTCGCGACGCTGATCTCCTGGTCGGGCCTGGACATCGCGCGCGACCGCGGCAGCCCGGTATCGCATTACGCCGAGCCGTTCGCGTTCACCGGGACGCTGCAATGCGTCACGGTCGAACTGGAGCCGCAGCAGCCGCTCGACGGCAGCGGCATCGCCCGGGCCGAGATGGCGCGGCAGTGAACCCACCCTCGCCCGCCCGCAGCCGGGCGATCGCCGAGGCCAAACCCCCGAACACCGCAGGAGAGCAGCATGGCAATCGTCGCAGGCATCGCACCGGGGACCGCACCCGAAATCTCCGCACTGGAAGTCCAGTACCCGCCGCGCAGCCAGGCGATCTACGCCTGCACGATCCTGTTTTTCGGCTACACGCTGGCCTTCGTCGACCGCAACGTCGTGTCGCTGCTGGTGGTGGCTATCGAGCACGACCTGGGCCTGTCGGACGTGCAGATGGGGCTGCTGCAGGGAACGGCGTTCGCGATCTTCTATTCGCTGTTCGGCTTTCCGATCGCCTGGGCGGTGGACCGCTTCAACCGCCGCAACATCGTCACCGGGGGCGTGGCCGTCTGGAGCCTGATGACCTGCATGGCGGGCCTCAGCCGCGGCTTCGCGCCGTTCTTCGGCGCGCGGGTCGGGGTCGGCGCCGGCGAAGCCGCGATCCTGCCCAGCGCCACCTCGCTGATCGCCGACTACTTTCCGCCGGCGGCGCGCGGCCGCGCGATGGGCGTGTTCGCGTCGGGCATCTACTTCGGCGCGGCGACCGCACTGATCGGCGGCGGCTTCATCCTGCACCGGCTGCACGGGCAGACCGTGACGCTGCCGCTGCTCGGAATGCTGCAGCCCTGGCAGGTCGTGCTGGTCGCGGCCGGGTCGCTCGGCCTGCCGCTGCTCGTCGCGACGCGGTTCCTGCGCGAGCCGGTGCGCGGCCATCTTCGCGGCGCCGGCGCGCGCGCCGGCCGAGGCGTGAAGCATGACGCCGCGGGCTTCTTCGCGACGCTGCGCCGCCACCCGCGCGCGATCGTCGCGCACTTCGTCGGCTTCACCGCGATGGCCTTCGCCGCCTACGGCGCGACCGCGTGGCTGCCGACCCTGTTCATGCGCGACTACGGCTGGACCGCGCAGATGGTCGGCACCCGGCTCGGCCTCTTGGCGCTCGTGCTCGGGCCGCTCGGCACCGTGGCCGGCGGCCTGCTCGCCGACCGGCTGGAAAAGGCCGGGCGCAGCGCGGGCAAGTTCCTCGTCGGCGCGCTCGCCGCCGCCTGCACCTTCGTGCCGGCGATCGCGCTGGGGCTGGCCAGCCAGGCCGGGGCCGCCTTCGCGGCGGCCGCGGTGGTGATCTTCTGCACCAGCCTGGTCTGGGGCGTCGCGCCCGGCGCGTTGCAGGAAATCGTGCACGGCTCGGTGCTCGGCCGCGTGGTCGCGGTCTACACCGCGCTGCTCAACCTCGTCGGACTCGGCCTGGGCCCGCCCAGCATCGCGCTGCTGGGCGAATCGATCGCGGGCAAGCACGGCGGCCTGGGCCTGGCCATTGCGATCATCGTGCCGGTGGCCTGCGTCATCGCGTTCCTGGCGTTCGTCACCAGCTTCTCGGCGTACAAGGCGGCTCGGGCGGATCTCGAGCGGTGAGCGAGAGCAACCGGGACTTCAGTCCTCCCTGCCTCGAATCTCCCTGCCCTTGAGTGAGTTGGCTGTTCGTTGCGCCTAAGGCGGCATGTGAGCCGGAACCACCGAAAATTCCGCACTAACCAACTTGCCAATTCATACCAACTAGGTTAGAATGCATTTGTGGAGAAACCGACCCCGCATTGCAAGCTGACCGTAGTCAAAGCCTTCGTAGAAGCGGGCAAAGTTCGCGCAACCCGCTCGGCCAGAATTGGAGCCGCTGCATTGGGGTTGGAGTTTTCCGACATGCTGGCCGTGGTGATGGCGCTGACGCCAGCGGACTTCTACAAGAGCATGACCACCCATGCCGACTACACGGTATGGCAGGACGTGTACCGCCCAAGCACGCAGGCGGGCGACGTGTACCTGAAACTGACGGTTATCGATGACGTGCTGATCGTGTCCTTCAAGGAGCTATGAACATGAAATGTCCTGTTTGCGGCGCAGCGGAGCTGATCCACGACACTCGCGACCTGCCGTACACCTACAAGGGCGAAACCACTGTGATTCCTGCGGTGACGGCTGATTTTTGCCCTGCGTGCGATGAGTCCATCACCGACATGGCCGAAACCGAGCGCGTCATGCGCGAGATGCAGGCGTTCAACAAGCAGGTGAACGCGGCCATCGTCGACCCTGCCTTCATCGTCAACGTGCGCAAAAAGCTCGACCTCGGCCAGCGCGAAGCCGCCGAAATCTTTGGCGGCGGCGTCAATGCCTTCTCGCGCTACGAGAACGGCAAGACCAAGCCGCCGCTGGCCTTGGTCAAG
Source organism: Pseudomonadota bacterium (assembly GCA_018241985.1). Lineage (GTDB taxonomy): Bacteria > Pseudomonadota > Gammaproteobacteria > Burkholderiales > Burkholderiaceae_C > Rhodoferax_A. The sequence continues at coordinate 3,320 of JAFECV010000075.1, forward strand.
TTGTTCAAGCTGCTGGATCGTCACCCCGACCTGCTCAACGAGGTCAAAACCGCCTAGCTACCCAGGCAGCCGGCCGCGAACGTCCGGACCGCCGGCGCGGTCGAGCCCCTGATCCAGCAGCCGCGCCAGTTCGGTCTCCAGTTCGGCGCGCTCGGCGTTGCGCCTGGCGCGCCGGCCCGTGGCGCGCTCCCATTCGGGGTGGCCGCGGGCGGGCTCGAGCGCGCGCACCACGGGGCGCAGCTCGCCGGCGGGGTCGCCGGCCTGGGCGCTGAGCTCGAGGCGCGCGATGGCGGCGTGGCCGCGCTCGGCGAGCGCGCGGACGGCGTCCAGCAGATGGCCGGCCAGCAGCCACAGCACCGGGTCCTCCACCGTCAGTTCCTGCACGCCGGCCATGCGGTTTTCCAGCTTGCGCCAGAGGGGCCGCCAGCCACCGGACGCGGCGCCGCCCAGCGTGGCGCCCAGCGCGCTGGCCGCGCCCAATGACAGGCCGGCCAGCGCCACGTCGGCCACGGCGCCCAGGCCGGCGCCGATCAGCGCGCCGGTGCCCAGGCGCTTGCCGGCTTCCTTCAGCAGCTCGGGGTTGAACAGGTCGTCCTGCCAGCGGCCGGCGAGTTCGGGCAGATCGGCCAGTTCGGCGTCGCCGGGGCGGAAGGCGAACAGCGCCAGCAGCTCGTCGATGGCGCGGCGGGCGTGGCGGCGCACCTCGTCCTGGAAGGCGCGCACGAAGGCCCGCTGGCGCAGTTTGTCGGCGAACTCATGCGCCGGCAGGCTGCGGCGCATGGCGGCGACGTCGATCAGGCCGGCGGCGACCACGCGGCACGCGGCGCGCCGGCGCTCGCGCGCTTCCAGCGCCAGCGCATCGACGATGCCGGCGAGCTGCTGGCGGCGCGCCGGCAGCAGCGTGCCCAGGTCGCCGTAGAGCTGGCGCTCGGCGCCGACGAACGGGGCGACGGCGTCGAACGCGACCCGCGCATGCAGGTTGCCCTCCTCCAGCGCCTGGTGCCAGTCGCGCTGGCGGCTGGCCGGATCGCGCACGAAGTTGAGCACCGGCATGATGGGCTTGGCGCACCAGGCGAGGATTTCTGCTTCAGCCCGGTACTTCGGCAGCACCGGCTCGCGCGTGTCGATCACCAGCATGGCGGCGTCGGCCTGGTCGACCAGCGCGCGCAGCACCTTGGCCTCCTGCTCGAAGGCGGCGCGCGCCTCGGGGCCGCGCAGGAAGGCGCGCACGCGCTCGGGGCGCGAATCCCCGGGCAGCGCGCGCAGGTACTCCAGCAGCGCCACCGAATCCTCCAGCCCCGGCGTGTCGATGAAGCGCACCGCCACCCGGCCGTCCAGCCGCAGATCGATCGCCTCGGCATGGCGCGTGATGCCGGGCCGCTCGGACACCTCGCCGAAGTCCGCCCGGCGCGTGAGCGTGCGCAGCAGCGAGGTCTTGCCCGCGTTGGTGTGGCCGACGATGGCAACTTGCAGCGGTTCAGCCATGGCCGGATGCTATCCATTCCGAAGCAGCCTGCGCAGATTCCACCAGCGTTACAGCCACGAACCGCTCCGAAACGGCCCATTCGCGCCAGCGCTGCACGGCGGCCTCGGGCACAGGCGTGCCGCCCGCCGTGAGCCAGATCGCGGTGCGCTCCGCCAGCGCGGACGCTTCGCGCACGAAGCGCGCGGTGCCGCGGTCCGGGCTGGACGGCGCATGGCACACCAGCAGCAACGCGGCAGGCCGCTGCGCGCGCAATTCCTGAAGGGCCTGCGCGCGCTCGGCTGCGCCACCGGCCACGCGCAGCGGCGGCGCGCCGGCGGCGGACAGGCTGGCTGGCAGGCCGGCGGGAGGCCATGGCCCGTCGGGCGGCAACTCGAACCCGATCACCGCTGGCGCACCGGGCGCACCCGGAACACCCCGCGCGCCGACCGGCAGGGTCGCGGCCGGCGCCGAAGCGGCAGCCGTATGCGGCGCGGCCGGGTCGATCACCCGCGGCGGCGGCTCCAGCGCATCCAGCCGCGCCACGATGCGGCGCACGCCGGGGTCGGTCATGTCCACCTGCTCCATGCGCCCCACCCCGGCGCGCCAGCGCCACAGGCTAAAAGTGACCAGCAGCGCGCGCGGCAGCAGGCCGTACACCGCCACGCAGCCGATCAGCCACCAGGCCCATTCGCGCTGGCCGCCGGCCGAGAGATTCGCCGCCGCGCCGGCGTTGCCGACCTGCTGCACGGCGGCGGCGCCCGGCACCGGAAAACCCAGCGCGGCCGGCAACAGGCCGGTGGCGTGCACGAAGTGCTGGAAGAAGCCGGCGCTCAGGATCGTGGTCTCCCACGACAGGCGGTAGTCGTGAAAGGAAAACGCGAACATCAGCACCGCGAGCGTGATGCCGAAGGCCAGCGTCCAGATGCCGTGGCTGAGCATGCCCGTGAGCCACGGCCACAGGCGATTGCGCCGCAAGAGGCCGGTGAAGGCCGACAGCAGCGTGAGCGCGTGCGGCCCGCGGTCCAGCGGCAGCCGTGCCGCGAGATTCAGCGCGAGGCGCCCGAACGACCAGCCGCCGGCGCCGCCGCGGTGGCCCGCGAGCGACCAGGCCAGCCCCAGCAGCCACGCCAGCAGCGTGAACGCGTGCAAGCCCAGCAGGCTGACGAAGGCCGCGACGGCATTGATGCTGCGGTCCGGCGCCAGCACGCCGCGCGCCGCGCCCAGGCCGGCCAGCGCCACCAGCAGCGCGAGCAACGCCACCACCCAGCCCAGGGCGTGGCGCCAGCGCGCCAGCTCCTGCGGCAGGCCCAGGCGCTGGCCCAGCAGCCATGCGCGCGTGCGCACCTGCAGAGCGCGCGTGGGCGCGGTGTGAAAGGCCTCGCGCAGTTCGGCCTGATCGTCGAGCGGGCCGGCGGTCTCGATGTCGTCCACGGCCGCGGCCACCACGGCGCCGGCCAGCGGACTGGGCGCCGGGGTACGCGAAGGCGCGGTGGGCAAAGGGATGGCTGACGGCATGGTGGTGATTGGCGGGGATTATCCCCGTGCCCACTGCCATCGCCAGCGCTGCCGATCGCTATGGTTTACATAGCGACATGCCAAGGCCATGCCTTGGCTGCAGGCCGATTCCTTATAAAAAAGTGGAACTACCGCCCGCGCCGGGCATTGCCGGCCCGGCGGCTCATGCCTTGCTGTCGCCGGGTGCGGCCCCTTCGCGCGCCACGTCGACCAGGAAATCGTCCTGCCGAGTGTTGACGCCGGACTGCCCTTCCAGCCAGCGCGGGTAGACGGCACGGAAGTCCGCCACTATTTCGGCCAGCGGCATGTCGTCGAAGCTGCCGCGCTGGTTCACGTATTCCATGTGGCGCTGGCCGGCGCGGTCGTAGGGGTGGTAGATGGAGTCCGCGCGGCCGTCGAAGTCCAGCGGCAGCAGGCCGAAGCGCTCGCACAGCGAGAGGTTGAAGGCCGGCGTGGCCTTGCGCCAGCGGCCGTCGATCAGGATGTCGGTGTAGCCGTGCCAGATGAACAGGTCGGTGCCCATCACCTGGCGCATGCGCTCGGTGCTGAGGTGGTTGCGCACGTCGGCATAGCCCACGCGCGCCGGAATGCCCGCCGCGCGGCAGGCGGCCGCCAGCAGCGCGGCCTTGGGCACGCACCAGCCGTAGCCGTTGGCCAGCACGCTGCTCGCGCGCATGCCGGCGGGACTCAGGTCGATGCGGTACGGGTCGTAGCGGAAGCCGTCGCGCACCGCCAGCGCGAGGGCGACGGCCCGCTCGCGCAGGTCCGCCCCCACGGCGTGCCGGCGGGCAAAGGCCTGCACGGCGGGGTGGTCGCTGTCGATGAGAAAGGTGGGGGCGAGCGTGGGGTCGGACATGGGGCGCAGGATGGGCGGAAACAAGGAGCGGAATATACGGAAACCAGGCGGAAAGCGTGTGGAACTTGGGCGTTAGCACTCTATCAAAGAGAGTGCTAGTATCAAACCATGAGCGAAAAAACCCTAGCTATGTCAACCCCGAACGCAGCCCCAGGAACCGCCCTGGCCGTGGCGAATCCGTGGGCGGTCATGCCGCCGCTCGGAAATCTGGACGCCTACATCTCGGCGGTCAACCGCCTGCCGATGCTCACCCTGGAGGAAGAGCAGGCGTTCGCGCGCAAGTTCCGCAAGGACGACGACCTGGAAGCCGCCGGCAAGCTGGTGCTGTCGCACCTGCGGCTGGTGGTCGCGGTCTCGCGCAAGTACCTGGGCTACGGGCTGCCGCACGGCGACCTGATCCAGGAAGGCAACATCGGCCTGATGAAGGCGGTCAAGCGCTTCGACCCGGACCAGGGCGTGCGTCTCGTCAGCTACGCGCTGCACTGGATCCGCGCCGAGATCCACGAGTACATCCTGAAGAACTGGCGCATGGTCAAGGTCGCGACGACCAAGGCGCAGCGCAAGCTCTTCTTCAACCTGCGCTCGATGAAGCAGGCGATCAAGGCCGATCACGCGCTGATCGACGCCGGCGCGCACCGCGACTCGCTGAGCGAGGCCGAGGTCGACGCGGTCGCGAGCGAACTTCAAGTCAAGCGTGCCGACGTGGTCGAGATGGAAACCCGGCTCGCCGGCCGCGACCTGGTGCTCGACCCGGCGCCGGCCGACGACGGCAGCGAGTCGTTCGGGCCGATCGCCTACCTGGCCGACGCCAGCCACGAGCCGACCGCGGTGATCGAGGCGCGCCAGCGCGATGCGCTCGCCACCGACGGCGTCGCCGGCGCGCTGGCCACGTTGGACGAGCGCAGTCGCCACATCGTCGAGGAACGCTGGCTGAAGGTGAACGACGATGGCTCCGGCGGCATGACGCTGCACGAGCTGGCCGAGGTCTACGGCGTCAGCGCCGAGCGCATTCGCCAGATCGAGGCGGCCGCGATGAAGAAGATGAGGAAGGCGCTGGCCGAGTACGCCTGAGCGCCATCGCAGGCCACGCGGCGCTAACATCGCCCTTTTTGTGAGGGCTCCAACCATGCTGCGCCGCCGTCTTGCGCATGCTGCTCTTTTGATAGCAGCGTGCGCCGTCTCCACCTTCGCCCTGGCGCAAAACGCGCCCAAACTCCCGGACGGCTGGCCGGCGCATCCGCTGCGCATCCTGGT
>JAFECV010000760.1 GCA_018241985.1 Pseudomonadota bacterium
CGTAGTGGGAGGCTGTGGGCATGTGGGCGAAGGGTGCGGCGGTGGGCAACGCATCGCGTTGTCCACGGGCGCGCCCGGTGCGCCGCAGGCGCATCGTCCACATGTCCATGGCCTGCCGGGCGCGCAGCGCCCGGCCCCCCCGCGGCCGGCGATTTTCTTCCTGCCGGGCTCAGGTTTCCGCGGTCGCCGTGGTCGCCCTTCTAAGCTGCCCGAGGATCAAGTCCTTCGCTTTCTCGGCGCGCCAAGCCTTGATGCGTCGCTGCAGTGTTCGCAGCTGCGCCTTGCCCGCGTAAGCAATGGGATGGACGCCCCCACCCAATGACGGCATCGAAGTGCCACAGTGGAAGTGTCACCAACCACTCGAACCGGAAGGAGCGTCCACCATGCAGATTACGACAATCGGCCTCGATCTGGCCAAGAACGTGTTCCAGGTCCACGGCGTGAACCGACACGGCAAGGTGGAACTGCGCAAGCAGCTCAAGCGTGAGCAGGTTGCAGCGTTCTTCGCCAATCTGCCCCCCTGCTTGATCGGCATGGAGGCGTGTTCGGGTGCGCACCACTGGGCGCGGAAGCTGCAGGCTTTGGGGCACACGGTTCGGCTGATGGCGCCGCAGTTCGTCAAGCCCTACGTCAAGAGCAACAAGAACGATGTGGCCGACGCCGAGGCAATCTGCGAGGCCGTGGCCCGACCCTCGATGCGCTTTGTGCCAGTCAAGAACATCGAACAGCAGGCGGTCCTCTCGTTGCACCGTGTGCGCCAGGGCTTCGTCAAAGCCCGAACCGCGCAGGCCAACCAGATCCGTGGTCTGCTCGGTGAGTATGGGCTGATCGTGCCGCAGGGCATTTCGTATATTGCCCAGCGTGTACCGGCCCTCATCGAGGATGCCTCGATCGAATTGCCCGGATCGTTTCGCCTGTTGATTGACAGATTGCTCGAGCACCTGAAGCTGCTGCACCGGCAGGTCGAGGAGATCGAAGTGCAGATCAAGGCTTGGCATCGGGCCAGCGACGCCAGCCGACGACTGGAGAAGGTTCCCGGTATCGGCCCGTTGACGGCCACGGCCATGGTGGCCAGCGTCGGTGACGCCAAGAACTTCGACAACGGCCGCCAATTCGCGGCCTGGCTCGGCGTCGTGCCCCGCCAGCACTCCAGCGGCGGCAAGCCCACCTTGCTAGGCATGAGTAAACGGGGAGATGCATACCTGCGA